>CAYJIX010000009.1:0-381 GCA_964370375.1 uncultured Desulfovibrionaceae bacterium
ACGGCCTTTGGCTCCGGAGGCCAACGCTCTATCCAACTGAGCTACGGGCGCAAGAGAAGTGTTTTTATAGGCCGCAGGCGCCATGCTGTCAAGTACGGTGCTGGCAACATCTACACGAGGCGAGTATTGCTAATCATTATGGGTATAGCCGTGCTCTTGCACTCTTGATAGGTTGTAACATTTAACATGCACACAGCCTTGACAAACAGAAGCAACCTTGGGTACATAGTCCCTAGGGAGCCGGGCGGCGGTAAGGCCGCCAACTCCGCCAGGTTCGAAAGAAAGCAACGGTAACGGTTCAAGCTGGGTGTCCGGCTCCCAAAAGGCGCGAAATATTTATATTTCGCGCCTTTTCATCGTATTGACCTACGTCAATGCGAT
>CAYJIX010000009.1:481-50461 GCA_964370375.1 uncultured Desulfovibrionaceae bacterium
GAGGCATAGGTGGAGCTTAGCTTCACCGTTAAGTGCCTTATTTTTGATCCCATATGTTATGACGCGAAATATTTATATTTCGCGCCTTTTCATCGTATTGACCTACGTCAATGCGATGCAAAAATGAGGCATAGGTGGAGCTTAGCTTCACCGTTAAGTGCCTTATTTTTGATCCCATATCTTTATGACGCGAAATATTTATATTTCGCGCCTTTTCATCGTATATGCACCCTCCTATGATATAAGCACAAAAAACCGCACAACGGCACATTGTAGCGTTGCTCATAGTATTAGATTTTACGCTGTCAGAACAAATTCTCATTGCCTATGCTTCAGACTTAGCTACATTGATAAAAAACAGCTAAGGAGGTTAGCATGTCAGATCTATCCAGCACAGAAAAAACCCAAAAAATTCTTGAGGTATTGAATACGGCGCGCCGTATGGAGTTGTATTCCATCCATCAATACATGAATCAACATTATACCCTTGATGGTTTAGACTATGGTGAATTTGCAGCCAAAATAAAGCTTATCGCCATTGACGAAATGCGCCATGCAGAAGAGCTTGCCGAGCGCATCAAAGCCCTTGGCGGTGAACCTACTACATCGCCAGAGGGCACACTAGAAAAGAATCAAAGCATTCAAGACATTTATCCGTTCAATGACAATCTTGAAGTCACAACCATTGAACGTTATAACGAATTTTTAAAAACATGCCGTGAATGTGATGACAGTATCAGTTCTCGCCTTTTTGCAAAGCTTATCGAGGAAGAACAAATCCATGACGATTATTTTGCTGTAACAGCCGAACACATCAAAAACCTTGGCACAGCATATCTTGCTAGGATTGCAGGAACTTCATCCTCCACAGGCCTTGCTCCAGCAGGTTTTATTGTGGGTGCCATGGACTGAGCTTGTTCCCTTTTTTTAAACCTCTTGTTTTGAATCTCCTTGGCAGTATTTTGGTTCTGCAAGATTTGGTTAAAAATCAAGAATTTTAGAGGACTACAGGTTAGCCTTCTTGGAGCATTGTTTGTGTATGATATAAGAAGGTCCTTCATGTAGTCCCCTCATTTTTATGCTAGGCAAAACATGCCGACGCTTTCTAAAACCCCCTAGCAGCCTGTTGAGAAGTTCGTTTCAAAAATCTTGATAAAATCTTCAGCATATCACGCTCTTGCAGGCTTTTCAAAAAAACACCCACTTCGATAAAGACTCAAGGAATAGTATCTTTTTTTGCACAAGCTACCTATCTAGGGCCTATCCTAAAAGGCGACACGAAGTGCCGTTCTTGTAGCTAAGTCTTATAGCCATACGGGAATGGTGAGCAGAGATATACGAAAAACGAGTGTTACGAATATTTAGAGTAACGCAAGTGCACTTTTGGGGCGGCCTATTATAGCCTATTTACGGCTCACCAGTAGTTTTTTTCGGCATTTTTTTACCTCAAAAATGCTGCTCAAAAAATAGCTTTATAAAATAAGTGTGTTACAAAACTATTAAACTCGTTGTGTAAGTGAAAAAAATACGCTAGAATATATATTCTTCTTGAGCTTCTCCTAACAGATAAGAGCTCGCAACATGAGGCAATGGCTTTGTTTTCTTACTCTTTGCTTGACAACGACTCCAACAACACTATTGTTTTGCCTTATGTTGGTACAAATACCGTTGATATTGCTAACGGTGTTATGTGCTTTTATACAGATTTTGGTATAGTTATGGTTCCATAACTGCGCCTTAAACCTTTTAACTGTTGAAAATCCTGGTTATATACATGGAACGTTACGAAGTTACGAACGGCAAACTGGTAGTTGTAGCCAAAACCAAGCGCACATGGAAATGGCTTTGGAGAGCCCTTTTTGTGCTTGCTGCCATTGGCCTTAGTGTTATGGGCTATATGCTGTATACAAAGCAGCTGGACCTACCTGTGAACAATATCGCACTGACCAAGCAAGAACATGAAGACTATCTGGCCCTAAAGCGGGCTGCCTCGCTCGAGCACAGTGAAGACCCATTATTGTATGAATTAAACCTTGAACAATTGTTTTTGCTCTTCAACCAAACCTTTCCTGACATCAAAATCAGCACAGGTAAAAAACGCCAGTACGTGCGTTCTGTGGCGAAATGGTCCTCTTACTATTCCATGCCGCCTTTGCTTGTATTTAGCATTATCTGGCGCGAGAGCCGCTTTGATGAAAGCGTAGTTTCTTCTGCCAATGCTCGTGGGCCCATGCAAGTTATTTACAAGTATCATCCTGAAAAACTGCAACGTTTAAATAAAGGCGAGATGGATCTGCACGACATTGATACAGGTGTTCATGTGGGTGTACAGATTTTACGTGAATATTTTGACCGGAATGATCGAGATCTCTTTAAAGCCTTACGAGCCTATGTGGGCGGCGAACACCGCACCTATGCCACAGACATTTTAACGCGGTATTTTGATGCGCGTATTTATATTGAAGAACGCCTGCCCAAATAGTTGGCGACTGGCTACGAACGCTGCATTTTAAAGGGCACAAACCGTGTTTCGGCTCAGTTTTAACAGGCTTATCCAAACGCCTTGATGCTAAAAAAAAGCATGTTCAGGCGCGTTTTAAAAGCAGCATGCGTGGGCTTTCGTCCTCTGTTGACATAAAACACGCTACTCCCAAAAAAATATCCATATGCAAATCATCGGGGACACCGAACATTTGCATATGGACTTCGGGAGTATGGAAAAACAATCAAGACATATTCCGGCAAACGTGTTGTTACGCGTTTGCCGGATTGTTATTTTTAACGCTTCATACTGATAACGGTTTCAAGCATGGTGTCAACAGTTGTGATAACCTTACTGTTAGACTGGTAACCACGCTGGGTTACAATCATGTTCACAAACTCTCTGGATAGGTCCACGTTGGAGCCTTCCAGTTGTTGAGCGTAAATGCTGCCAAAACCGGAGGTACCAGCTGCTGCCCGTGATGGGTCACCTGAGGCCAACGTTTGTGTATACAAATTGCCACCTTCGCGGTGCAGGCCTTGGGTATTGGTAAAGTCATACAAAGCTATCTGATACAGCGGCAGGGTCACATTGTTGGAATACACACCGGAAAGAACACCGTCACCATCAATGCTATAGGTTGTTAAATTGCCAAACCCATAACCGTTTTGGCTGGCAGAAATCATAGCATTGTCTGTTCCACTATAGCTTGTAAAGGCATTGGACTGACGAACCGCCGGGGGTTTAATACTGGCTACTGCATCTTTACTTGGAGGAATGGCTTCCCTAAGTCCGGTCAAGGGCCAGTGCTGTTCACGAATATCAGCGGCTACGCCACCGGCAGAAGCTAGGGCCGCAGCATAGGCGGTATTGTATTCGGCTTCGTTATTATAAATATATGGCGGGCTACCGGCAACAGATTCGTCATATTCAGGATTGGTAAAATAAAATTCAGGATCGCCTGCGCTATTTTTCACCATATCACCGGCTGTAAGGACAGAACCTGCAGGTAAGTTACCGCCACCAGCAGGATTGGCCCAAGGGGTGATCATGGGGTTCGTATTGTTGGTCAAGGTAGCGTCAAAGCCTGCATCAGCCAAGGTAGAATTGGAATTATTCCAAGGGTCCACATAATCGGACACTTTAAGGCCAAAGTCGATTTCCATAAGATGAAGTTCACCATCTGGCACAGAACCTACTGAATTGGCACCGGGGATGCCGGTAAAGTTAGGCACGATCATGGGGAAACCAGATGTAGAAACTTCTGTTGGGCGCATATACTCGGCAGTATTTTCAGGATCAAGCATGGGGACAGGATTGCCTTCTTCATCAAGAACATAGCCGTTGCCTGCTTGTGTCACAGGAGGTGTTCCTGTTGTAACAGGCGCACGAGTACCGTTGAGCACATACGCGCTTTGGCTGCTTAAGCCACCGCCTGAGTCAAAGGTTAAGGTTCCGGTCATAAGGATGCCTGCATCCTTGGTATCTTGAATGTCTACAACCCTATAATGGTCAGGATTTGCAGGGTCAAAAGGTGCGCCACCGGGGATTTCCCCTGCAGGGATGGGTACTGCCACTTTGCGCATATCCTCAGCAGGATCCATGGTAAGCATGTATTCCCACATGGTTTCGCCATCATCGCCGCCTTCATAGCTATCCGGTGAAACTTTATCAAAATAAATAGTAAGCTTATGCGTAGCTCCAGCTTCATCATACACCGTGATGGTGGCAGGTGTGCCGGAAAAAGCGTCTTCAGGCAAATACGGCGTGTTGGGTGCCGGAGGCTGTGTCCCATCCCACACTTCCATCATCGAATAGAAGGGGTTATTGGGGTCTCTGGCATTGTCGGAACCATCCGAGGTAAGGTTCATGTTAAAGCTGACCTTGGTGGTTTGCAAGGGACTGATGGTCCAGCTATCAAGCTTAATATCAGTGGGCTCGCCATAGCCTTTAATCTGTGAAGAATTGGTGTCAGGCGCAATACCACCTGTGGCACGGATTGGACCTGTGGTGTTGTCAATGGGCCACCCTTGCAAGACGTATTGGTTGGGGTCTTTAAGGTAACCTTCTTTATCAAAGTTAAAGTTTCCGGCCCGTGTATAGTAGGACTGTTCGGAACCTACGGGCTGCACCATAAAAAAGCCGCGCCCGCCAATGGCAAGGTCTGTGATGTTTGTGGTGTTTTCCATGGAACCTTGCGAAAAATCACCGATAACAGCTCCAATGCCCACACCAAGACCAATTTGTGTGATCCCTTGTGAGCTATAGGAATCTTGATAAATAAAGTCGGCAAAATCCATACGTTGGCCTTTAAACGCCACTGTGTTCACGTTGGAAATATTGTTACCGATGACATTCATTCGTTCACCGTGGTTGATCAGGCCTGAAACGCCTGTCCACATTCCTGATGTTAAACTCATAGTATGCCTCCCGAAAGCATAATATTAGAAAAGTTGTAAGGCACTTTCCAAAGCGGAAGCAATGCCTGATTGTTGCTGTATTGGTTGTGTTGTTGTGTCCGTTACTGTTGCGGCAACACTTTGTACTGTTTCGGCTGCTTGCTGCACGCCCGTATCAACGGCGTCGCTCACAGCACCTGTTGCAGCATTGGCTGTATCAACAAGGGTATCTGCTGCCTGGTCTATGATTGTAGAATCCGTAGCTGTTGTGTCGGTACTTGCGGTATCAGTGGTGCTTGCAGCGGATTCTGTGTCATCGGTAAAAAGGTCTTCTATAATATCGGTGATGCTAGAGTCTTCGTCTTCTTCAGAAGTATCTGTATCGCCAGAATTTGTTGGAGCTTGCACTTCGCGCACATAACTAAGGGCCACTTGACGCCCGTCAGATAACGTTAAGACGCTGCCGTCTTCGTAATATTGTACGCCTGTAACAACACCGCTTACGTTTGTATCGGTGGAGATACTTTCACCATCTTCACCAAAAGCAGCAACATAGGCTGTGTACACACCGGGCGATGCAGGGCTTCCTGTGTTGGTTGAGCCATCCCACGTAAAATCATGCCAGCCGGCAGAAAACGCACCTAAAGGAATGGTACTGACCAAGGTTCCGGCAGCATCAAAAATATTCACATAGCCTTCGCTCATGGGCTCTTCGATGCCAAACTGTAAAAGTGATGCATCGCCTGCTTCATCCAAGCTCACGCCATAGCCTCTGGCAGAAACGCTGTTGCCGATATAGCTTACTGCGCTAATGGTCTGCTCTTGCATTTGTACTGCAAGCATGGATTCCATGGTAGCATTGGTGTTCATTTGCTGCTCAAGGGCAGAAAACTGCGCCAGCTGAGCGATAAATTCCTTGTCTTCCATAGGATTGAGCGGGTCTTGATATTGAAACTGCGTTGTGAGCAATAGCAAAAAGGCTTCACGATCAAGCTCTGCTCCACCGCTGGCTTCTGCAAATGTACCTGTGGCGGTACTGGCGCTGCTGATTGCTGTTGTTGACATATTCTACTCCTTACCCGGCTCTTTCTATAATGTATAACAAGGGGCACATGACGGCAAAGTCTGCCTATTTGCTATGTGCCTGCTAGGATAAGAGCACAAGTCGTGCCAACACAAATCGGGCTTTTTTTTCCGCTTGCCATTTTGCGTCTTTCTTTGCTTTTACGAATTTTATCGATCCATGAAAAACCAAGGCTATGCACCAAAAACAAGAGGTCGTATGCACGCAAAATCCTATTTGTGACGCCTGTTGGTGACAAACTGGCACGACTTGTGCTTTGTGCCTTATGGACGGCAAGGTTTGCCTTGCCTTAATGTAAAGGAGTTCAGCTTATGATGACTGCACTTTATTCCGGCTCTACGGGTATCAAAACCCATGGGGAAGGATTACATGTGGTTTCCAATAACATTGCCAACGTCAACACTGTTGCCTTCAAACAACAAAGCGCCTTGTTCCATGACCTTTTTAGCGAAAACTTGGCCATGGGCAATGCATATGGCATCACTACCAACCAGCTTGGCATGGGCTCGCAACTGGGTGATGTGCGCACCTTATTCACCCAAGGTGCGTTTGAAACAAGCAATAGCATGACCGACCTTGCCATTGCCGGAAAAGGCTATTTTCAGGTAACAGATGGTGAAGAGGCCCTATACACGCGCGCGGGCAATTTTAATTTTACAAACGACTATGTGCTGCGCGAACCCACGGGCATGGCCCTTAGCGGAAATATTGTCAATGAAGACGGCACTATTTCAACTGAACTTGTGCCCATTCAGATTACCGAGGCCATGCTTACCACACCGCCAAAAGCCACAGAAACTGTCTCTGCTGAAATCAATATTGGCGAAAACAACGACATGAGCGAAAACCAAACCAATCCATATTTTAGCATGCTGTCAAACTGGAGCGGCAATGCAGAAGCCCCTGCTGAAAACTTATCAAAAGATTTATACAATTATTCACAGGCTTTAAAACTATATGACAGTGATGGAACCCTTCACGAAGTCACCTTGTATCTTGACGGTGCGCCCTCACAAAGCGGCCAACAAACCATGGAATTTATCATAGCAGCCGACCCATCGCAGCTTTTAGCAGAAGGTGAAACCCCAAGTACAGGCACAGGGCTCCTTATGAGCGGCACCTTAACCTTTTCCAGTTCCGGTGAAATCGTGGACATGTCTGCCTTTGTGCCAAGTGATGGAGATCCGGCGGACCTTACATCTTGGACAACTGCCCCTCTTAATAACGGGCAGCCGCAATTTACTGTGTCCTTCCCCGGAGTAGAGCCTCAAGTTGTTACCCTAGACCTTGGCTTTGCCAGTACGAACAGTGCATGGACAGGCGACGTAGCAAGTGCCGCTGATGTGGGCACAGACCAAGCAAACCTGCCCTCCATGGGCCCCATCACATTGCAAAGTGATAGTATTACCGCTTTTTCCGGATCGTCCTATACAAGGATTAGCAGCCAAGATGGGTACGGGCTTGGTGATTTTATTAACTTTGAAATCACAGAAGACGGTTTTGTGCGCGGCGTTTACACCAACAACCAAAACGTTGATTTGTATAACATTCCGGTATTTCGTTTTACCAGTGAAGACGGTTTACACCGAGAGGGCAATAACATGTATTCGGCAACCCCCGATGCCGGACTTATGGAATATGGACAGGCTGGCACCTCAAATTACGGTGAAGTATATGCGCAACATTTGGAAGTTTCCAACGTGGATATGGCTCGGGAGATGACAAACCTTATCATGATGCAACGCGGCTACCAATTGAACAGTAAAACCATCACAACAGCAGATACCATGTTGCAAAAAGCCATGGAAATCAAACGATAACCTAGAACAAAAACCTATACTATAAAAAAGCCTCATCCTTTGGTTGCGGCTTTTTTTATGCCCACCACACGCCAATGCACGCAACTACACACATTGACGAAATGACCTATTTTTGGCATGGTCATATTTCACAAAGTATCGCAGGTGTCGATGAGATCATAATTGCGATGCTCTACAGGTAAGACGCCATAATAATGTCATCACAACGTCATAATCATTGGCTAGCTTATTGTGTCCTGTGTAGGTGTTTACCCCAAATAACCCTTTATGAATGAGGTTTCACAATGAAAAGAGTCCTTACTCTGCTAAGTCTTATGCTTATAGCAACAATTGGTACAAGCCAAGCCGAAACCCTACGGCTCCTCACTTGGAAAGGCTACGCCCCCCAAGAGCTTGTAGAAAAATTCCAAAAAGAGACTGGCATTACCGTTGAAGCAACCTTTTCCAACAACGAAGAAATCATCGCCAAACTACGGGCCACCCGCGGTGCCGGATTTGACCTTGCTCAGCCAAGCCAAGACAGAATTTCTTCGGTTCAAGAAGCCTATGGATTATATCAGCCCATTGACTATTCGCGCATTGATTCCGCCCTGTTCATCCCTTCCATGCTTGAAGCTGTGAAAAAAAATACCCTTGTGAAAGGCAAATCCTATGGCGTTCCCTTTTGTTGGGGCACATCCGGGCTTATTGTCAATAATGATAAAGCCAAAGGCGCAAACTCCTACAAATCCTTGATCGACTCTGCCTACAACGGACGGATCAGCTATCGCCTAAAACGCCCCACCATTATTGGTATGGGTTTTGCCCTTGGTTATGATCCTTTTGCCCTGTATTCAGACCCTGCCAAATACCAGGCCATGCTTGACGAGATTGAAAAAGAGCTCATCAAAGGCAAACCCTTGGTGAAAAACTATTGGGCCAACGGCGATGCCCTGCTTGAGTCCATGCGTTCCGGTGAAGTGCACGTGGCCATGGCATGGGACAACGGCGGCTGGAAACTGTTTGCAGAAAATCCTGCCATTGACTTTAAAGCCCCCAAAGAAGGCGCCCTTGGCTGGATCGACACCTTTACCATTCCTGCCAAAGCTGACAACCTTGATGCAGCTTATAAATGGATCAACTTCATCATGCGCCCTGAAAATGCAGGCTACTTTACCTCACAAGAAAACGTCCCCACAGCCTCAGCCGGTGCCAATGCCCACATTAAGGAAGAAATCCGCGTCAATTTTGACCGTTCCTTCCCTGTGGAAGTTATTGATAACATCAAATGGTATCCCCCTGTTCCTGCAGCTTTAGAAGTTATGGAAGGCAAGACCCTTGATAGGGTAAAAGCTGCTCAATAATTGATTTAAGCCTTTGCTGTAAACGTTTGGGAGCATGTTTCCCAAACGTTTACAGCTTTTATATGCCAATACAAACCCAGCCGTTTGAGGTTCAAAGCCTCACTTTTTGTACCTACAAAATCTAAGCTTTTGTACCGCATGACATCCTTTCATGCGGTTTTTGCAAAACAGACGGCTATACCCAATGTTTACACACACCTTGCACAAAACGGACTGAACATGACCAACGATTTATCACTGCATGCCGTGACCAAACGATTTGCGGATTTTGTTGCTGTGGACAACATCAACCTTGATGTGCCCAAGGGTTCCTTTTTTTCCATCCTTGGCCCTTCAGGTTGCGGCAAAACAACACTTTTGCGCATGATCGCCGGCTTTGAGTCGCCCACGAGCGGTAGCATCTTTATCCGTGGCGAGGACATGGCCCATGTGTCACCCAATAACCGCCCTGTCAATTTAGTGTTTCAGCATCTGGCACTTTTCCCCATGATGAACGTGTCTGACAACATTGCCTTTGGCCTGCGTCGCCGTGGCATGGGTAAAGCCGAGGCGCAAAAAAAAGTTGACAGCATGCTTGAGCGTGTGGGCTTGCCGGGCTATGGCAGCAAACACATAGCGCAACTTTCTGGCGGACAAAAGCAACGTGTGGCCATAGCGCGCTGCCTTGTTTTGGAGCCTTCGGTGTTATTGCTTGACGAACCTTTGGGTGCGCTGGATTTAAAATTGCGCGAAAGGATGAAAGTTGAGCTCAAAAAATTACAAGCCAAGGTAGGAACAACCTTTATTTATATTACCCATGACCAGTCCGAAGCCCTTGTCATGAGCGATCGCGTGGCCATCATGAACCATGGCGCGTTTGAACAAGTGGGCACACCACAAGAATTGTATTCAAGCCCTGCAACGCCCTTTGTTGCGCGCTTTGTGGGCGACAATAACAGCTGGACAGCGACCCTTGAACAGGCTGACGCAGATAAAGTGACCCTGCGCACGGACGAAGGCTATGTGTTTTATGCCAGAGCCTTGCAATCAAAAGAGCCAGCCACCATCGGCATGCGTGTGAACCTGTTTTTACGGCCGGAATCCATGCAGCTTGAGCCTGTGGACACAACAAACATGAACCTGTTTGAGGTTACGTTAAAGGCTGTACTTTTTGATGGGGCCAATAGCCGCTTGCTAACCTCAACGGATCAAGATCACGAACTTATTGTCCATTTACCGCAAAACAGAACCTTTGATAACCTTACGCCCGGGCGACGTTTTACCGTGGGCTGGCTTCCGGCATCGGGACTTTGCTTTCCCCTAACGGATGAGGGAGATACCATTTTGGAGGAAATATTGTGAAACCTTCCTCCATGGGACACTCGCGCCTTGTTTTTTGGCTTTTTTTGGCCCCTGTTCTTTTGTGGCTTTTCTTGCTCATTGTTTTGCCGCATATGGATCTATTTTACATGAGCTTTCGCACGCCCAGCTTTGCCGGTTCGGAATGGACGTTGGAAAATTACAAACTTTTTTTCACTGACCCTGTGTACTGGCTCACCTTTGTGCGCACAGCAGGCTATGCTGTTATCACCACCTTGTGCACCCTTGTTTTGGGACTGCCTGTGGCCTTTTATATTACCAAATTGGTTAAGGGCAATGTTTCAAGCACGCTCATGCTGCTATTGCTTTTGCCTTTCTGGGTGAACGAGCTTATCCGCGTATATGGCTGGATGATACTTTTGCGCGAATCCGGCATCATCAACTTTTTCTTGTTGAGTTTGGGGATTATCGAAACCCCCATTGAAATGCTGTATAACGACGCTACCATGATCATGGGCCTTGTGTACACGTCCATGCTGTTTATGGTGGTGCCTTTAATTTCTGTCATGGAAAGTTTGGACAATAGCCTTATTGAAGCAGGGCATGACCTTGGTGCAAGCAAATGGTGCATTTGGCGCACCATCATTATTCCCCATTGTAAGCCCGGTATCACCTCAGGTTGTATCGTGGTGTTTATGCTTACCCTTGGCAATTACTTAACAGTCAACCTTATGGGCGGGAAAAACTCGCTCTGGTTCACAGAACAAATTTACAATCAATTCATTGCCAGCTTTAACTGGAACCTTGGCGCGGCCTTTGGCTTTTTACTTTTGGCGTTAAGTTCTGGGATTATTTGGCTGGGCCTTACGCTGACCAAACAAAAACTGGGCGAGGTGGCGGCATGATCAATTCCCTACCCAACAAAAAACCATATCTCTGGTCATTCCACGCCTTTATTACGGCGTATTTCGTGTTTTTATTCGCGCCGCTCGTGGTGACCTGCGTGCTGGCTTTTAACGACTCTAACTTTCCCTCACTCCCTTGGTATGGCTTTTCCCTTGACTGGTTTTTTGCAGAAGGCCCGGATCGCCTTGGTATTTTTCACGATTCACAAAACTTACGCTCCCTTGTGACCAGCGTACAAACAGCCTTTCTTGTGTCTGTTATCAGCGTGGTGGTGGGCACATGCGCAAGCTTTTTGTTTGAACAAGAGCGTTTCCCCTGTAAAGGGCTTTTGTACATGCTCATGCTGGCACCTTTGGTTATTCCTGGAGTGATTTTAGGGATTTCGCAACTGCTTGCCGCAAACACCGTTGGCATATGGCTTGAAGACAGTATCGGCCTTGACCTGCCTTTTTTACGGCCAAGTTTTTGGCTTGTGGTTATTGGGCAAAGCTCCTTTATCATCACCTTTGTCACCTTGGTGGTGTCAGCCAGATTGCGCAAATTTGACCACACCCTTGAAGAGGCAGCCCTAAACCTTGGTGCAAACCGTTTTGCTGTTATCCGCCATATTACCCTACCCTTTTTACGGCCTGCCATTTTAAGTTCCGGTGCGGTGGCGTTCTTGATGAGCTTTGAAAATTTTAATACCACGCTTTTTTTGGTGGGATCACAGCCTACCTTGCCCATCAACATGTACTTACAAGTAAGGGACGGCAGCACGCCTGTTATCAATGCCATTTCCTTTTTGCTGATCGTTGGCACCTCTTTGATTGTTCTTTTGAACTTGTATTTTAATAAGCAAGGTTCAGAAAAGTAAACGACAGTTTTGGCAGATGCAAAAAACGCTTGAAGGCTTATACTTTCACACAAAAAAAGAGGGGACATACTCCCCTCTTTTTTATTTTCTGTATGTCTACAGCATGTTATGGCACATAAAACGCCATTAAAACACAAACTTTTCGCGCAAATAGCTGCCCAAATCGTCCATGGAAATGCGGATTTGTTCCATACTGTCGCGCTCGCGCACTGTTACTGTGCCGTTTTCCTCTGATTCATAATCAAAGGTAATACAATAGGGTGTGCCTGCTTCATCTTGGCGTCTATAGCGTTTGCCGATACTGCCTGAGGTGTCAAAATCAATGTTCAGGCCAAGTTCACGCGCAAGCCTCTGATGCAATTTCAAGGCGTTTTCCGAAAGCTTGTTAAAGAGCGGCAATACAGCAGCTTTAATGGGTGCGATCTGATTGCTAAAGCGCAAAACCACACGCGTGTCATCGCTGGAAATTTCTTCTTCATCATAGGCGTCGCACAAAAAGGCCAAAGCACTGCGCTGCACCCCAAGGGACGGTTCAATGACGTAAGGAACGTATTTTTCCTTTGTTTGCTCATCAAAATATTGCAAATCCTTGGAAGAAAATTCGCTGTGACGTTTTAAGTCAAAATCAGTACGCGAAGCAATACCGCACAATTCGCCCCAACCAAAGGGATAGAGGAATTCAATATCGCTTGTGGCGTTAGAATAGTGGGAAAGTTCTGAGGCGTCATGGTCTCTAAAGCGCAAATGCTCTTTATTTAAGCCCAAGGATTCATACCATTGCATGGTAAAATTCTTCCAATATTCATGGAAATCAAGCTCAGTACCCGGTTTACAGAAAAATTCCACTTCCATCTGTTCAAATTCACGGGTTCTAAAAATAAAATTCCCGGGCGTGATCTCATTACGGAACGATTTGCCAATCTGGGCCACGCCAAAGGGTACTTTTTTTCTGGATGTGGTCAGCACGTTTTTAAAGTTCACAAAAATACTTTGGGCTGTTTCTGGGCGTAAATAAATATCGCGTCCTTCGCCTTCCACCACGCCTTGCTGGGTCTTAAACATAAGGTTAAAGGCTTTGGGCAAGGTCCAGTTAAGGGCGCCGCAATTGGGACAAGCGATCTTGTTTTCATTGATAAACTCAAGCAACACTTCAGGCGGTGTTTTTTCTCCTGCCCAATCGGCGGGCAAGGTGGCACCTTCTGTTTGCACTTCCCAATTGGCAATGAGCTTGTCAGCTCGTTCGCGACACTTACAGCTTTTACAATCCATAAGCGGGTCAGAAAAACTGTCCACATGGCCTGAAGCCTTCCAAACCTCAGGATGCATCAAGATGGCAGAATCAAGGCCTACCATGTCCAAACGCTCTGTGACAAACTTTTTCCACCAAGCAGCCTTGATATTGTTCAGCACCTCAACACCAAGAGGCCCAAAATCCCAAGCATTGGCCAGACCACCATAAATTTCTGACCCAGGATACACAAAACCCCGTCTTTTTGCCAGAGATACAAGCTTTTCCATTGTTACCGCCATATGGCTCTCCTTTTATAACTGCTCAAAGTATAGAACGACAGGCTTTTCCCCATCTCGTTCTCCCCTTGTGTACACGTTTCTTTGCGTAATCGCAAATACCTTTGTACGCCTTTTATGGCAAATTTTCTCGTATGCATAAAGTTACAGCAAGCCAAGTCCCTCATGATAACATCCTTGCTATTGGGCATGACCTTGCCTATAGTGTACTCCACGCGCTGGCTTCAACCATTTTTTTGGCGTGACAGTGGCCTTTATTGTGATGACACAAAAAGGCTCAAAGGAGTTTGTATGCTTTTGGCAAGTGGTGCCCTTATTCTTGGCCTTATTTTACTTGTGTGGAGTGCTGACCGTTTTGTTCATGGCGCAGCACTCACTGCCAAGCATGTCGGCATGTCGCCTTTACTTATCGGCATGGTGGTTGTGGGCTTTGGCACGTCCGCACCTGAAATGATGGTTTCTGCCCTTGCAGCCATTCAGGGCAACCCGGGGATTGCCCTTGGCAATGCCTATGGTTCAAACATAACCAATATTGCCCTTATTTTAGGGCTTACTGCCCTTATTAAGCCCATTACCGTGCAGCAACAAATTTTGCGCAAGGAATTGCCTATTTTATTAGCTGTCACGGCCCTTGCTGCATGGCAGTTGTACGATAACATGCTCAGTCGTTTTGATGCCATCATATTGCTTGTCGTGTTTACTGCAATCATGACCTTAACCATTGTTCAAGGCATGCGCCACACAAGCGGCGCTGTGCCTGACGATGATGACGATAACGAACAAAGCGAATCCGCAGAACCCCTTGGACGTGCCGTTGTATGGCTTGTCATTGGCCTTATTGTGCTGATCCTTAGCTCGCGCCTCTTGGTATGGGGAGCCGTGATTTTGGCTCAAGGCTTTGGTGTCGACGATCTGATCATCGGCTTGACCATTGTGGCCATTGGCACTTCACTGCCGGAGCTGGCCTCATCGCTCGTTGCCATACGCAAAAACGAACACGATATCGCCCTTGGAAACGTGCTTGGTTCCAATTTATTCAATACCCTTGCAGTGGTAGGGATTGCAGGATCCATTCATCCTTTGGCTATTTCGCCCGAACTTTTATATCGCGATTTACTGACCATGGCAGCGTTGACGATCCTACTTTTGATTTTTGGCTACAGCTCAAAGGGGGCTGGCCGTGTCAATCGTTTTGAAGGGGCCATTTTGCTGGCAAGCTATGTGGGCTATACGGTCTTTTTACTTTTGAGCGTTTTTTGATGTCGTGCGCACGTTTACTTTGTAGCTGATAAAAAACTTATTGTTCTTTGTTTGAAAAAATAAAACTCAATAGCCCTTGTTTAAGCTCTTGCCATGAAGCATATGACTGAGCGCCTTCAATCTGTGGCGCACCGCATACCGTAAAAACTGTTTTCTCAAACTGCAGGGCCAAAGCTATTTCAGAAATAGTGCCAAGCCCACCACCAATGGCAACAAGGGCTAGGGCCGAACGACTTATCAAGGCGTTTCGCGCAATGCCGATTCCTGTTGCCACAGGAACTGTCACATATGGGTTGGCGGCCGTAAAATCCCCTTCCGGCAAAAGGCCTACAGAAATACCACCGCCATCGGCAACGCCGTGGCAGCACCATTCCATAACGCCTTGTCGCCCACCGCAAATAACTGTAAGTCCAAGCCTTGCTAAATCTTTACCCACTTCATAGGCAACATGAAGCTGCTCTTGTGTGGCTTCGCGTGGTCCTATGACCGCAACGGGAGGACGGATGCGTTGTTTTTGCTGTTGCTGCCAGATACAGGCTTCTTCTAGCGTTAGCTCTTGCATAGTTTCCATGGCAGGTAGGTTTGGCGCCAAAGACCCCACACGCCAGGTGAGCGTTACAACATCAAAAAATTGCTGATGCTGATTGTATAAACCACTTTCATGACAGTATATTTTCATAGCACACTCAGGCTTAATGGTTTTGTTTTAATCGTTCTCGTCGTATGGCAAAAGATTCGGCAAGGCCCATCATCAAACTGCAAACGGCTAGAAGCACAATAGAAATGGCAGCAGCTTGTGGAAAGTCTGAACCTGTGTCGGCAATTTTACTATAAAGCAAAAGCGGCAAAATATTAACCTGGGTTCCCACAAGCGCAAGGGCTGTTCCATAGGCTCCAAAAGCTACGGCAGCAACCAAGAAAAAGGATACGCTTATTGTGGGCATGATTTCAGGTAAAAACACATCTTTCATGGCTTTAAGTCGTGAAGCGCCAAGGGATGTGGCCGCTGTGAGCAATTTTTGATCAAAATTTGAAATAACTGGCAGCAAAAGTAGCACCACGCGAGGGATAAGATAATAACAATAGGCAAAGGCAAGCCCAATGGGGCTGTACATGACGCCTGCGATCCATTCAGGAGAAGCCCCGAACATGGCTAAAAGTTGCGTGATAAACCCTGCCCTACCAAAGGTTAAAATAAATCCATAGGCAACAATCAATCCGGAAAACGTTAAAGGGAGCGAGATGCAAAACATCATAATAAGTTTTGCTCGTTCGTTCATCTTTGATAACTTATAGGCAACAGGAATCCCCACAAGCACAGAGAGCGCCCCTGCAGTTATAGACAAAACAAGGCTCCCCCAAAGCCCTTTTAAAAATAAAGGGTCAGACCATAGGCGCGCAAACGCTTGACCTTTATCAAGAAGGGGTTCCAAAAACACAGAACCAAGGGGCAGAATGAAAAAAAACAGCAAACACAAAGCCCCAGGGGCAATGAGCGCATAAAAAATTGTAGTTTTTTTAGCTTGCATACAGGCCTTTTTGCTAGGAAGGGGGACGTTTTTTTGGACGTGTAGTAAGGCAATTCGTATGCCCACACAAAGTACCAGTAAAAACTGGCGTTTTTGATTTGGGGTATGCTTTATACGTATTTTTCTTGCAGTATCAAACCGTTATAAAGCATACCCTTACTATTTTGATTAGTTGCCAAGAACAAGCTTTGTCCAATTATCGTCAATAATGGACTTTGCTTTTGATGATTTAATAATATCAAGTGCTTGTACCTGAGGTGCTTCAGGCATGAACTTTTTCATGCTTTCGGGAAATTCTACACCAGGCACAGACGGACGCACAAAGCCATCCACAAAAATGGACTGGCCTTGAGTCATAACAAAGTTCAGCCACAACTTACCGGCATTGGGGTTCGGGCCGTTTTTAACCAAGCTCATGGCATAAGGGGCGCTTACACTGGCTTCTTTAGGGATAACAACAACACAGTCATCACCCATGCCATCAAGCAATTTAGCTTTTAAGCCATCGCCTTCATAGGCAATCCAAACAGGGATTTCGCCTTTTAAAAATTTTGCATACGGGGTTGTGCCTTCAGTACGCAAAACATTGCCTGCCTTGTGCAGTTTTGCCAAGTATTCAACGCCGGGCATGACATTGTCCACAGAACCGCCGTTGCCATACGCTGCTGCAAAGGTGAGCACTTGCCCTTGGCCTGTGGAACGTGGGTCAAGGTACACAATGCTGTTTTTATAAGCTGGCTTTAGCAAATCTGCCCATGAAGTTGGCACTTCATCCACCAATTTTTTATTGACCAAAAACGCTACTACCAATTGGTGTACGATAAACCAATCGCCGTTTTCATCCTGAAACGCTTTGGGAAGTTTATCAAAATTTACGGGCTTAAAGCCTTCCACAACGCCTTTATCCTTTGCATCAATGGCTGATTGGGCAAAGTAATACGCCGTATCTGCTTGTGGGCGGCGTTTTGCCTTGTCAAGCGCCACAACCGTTGCAGCAGAACCTAGGTCGTTGTACACCATTTCCACGCCGGGATAACGGTTTTTAAAGGCTTTGAACAGATTAACCCAGTTTGCCCAGGTAGGACCTGTGTCAAAGGATACGACCATGCCCTCTTCTTGTGCTTTTTCAAAAAGGGCTCTTTCGCCAGGGTACAATTCTGCCCCTTCAAAGGCAAAGGCAGATCCTGTGAACAACATAAGTCCAAGAAACAATGCCACAATGCGTTTCATAATAACTCCTTTAGTTGTTTGGTAATAAACATATACGATTAGGATCTATCGATACGTTTGAAATAGCGTTTCTGCTTGAGGTTTCCCCTTTTATATAAGAGGAACCTATTTGCATTTCATAACGTCTAACAGCTCCTAAAAATATATCACTTTGTATAAGCCCTGAAAAAAGGTTTACCTTTTCTGTGGGATCTATAATAATGTGCTCAGGACGAACAAGTACAACAACTTCTTCGTTTACTTTATATTTTTTTGTATCACAGCGCAGCTCTCCAAAAGGAACCTGCACTGTGCCTTCACCTACCACAACCCCATCCCAAAGGTTGGCATGGCCCACAAAATCGGCGACTAAGCGTGAATTTGGCGCGTCATACATTTCTTGTGGGCTGGCAATTTGGACAATCTTTCCATTATGCATAAGGGCAACCTTATCTGCCATGGAAAGGGCTTCTTCTTGATCGTGGGTCACGTGTAAAGCGGTTATGCCTTGCTCTTTTTGCAATAAGCGTATTTCGTTACGCAATTCAACACGAAGGTTTGCATCAAGGGCTGACAACGGCTCGTCTAACAAAAGTGCTGAAGGTTTAAAGACTAAGGCTCTTGCCAAGGCAACCCGTTGCTGTTGGCCGCCTGACATGCTGCTGGGCAAGCGCTGCGCAAAGGCTCCAAGACCTACCCTTTCAAGCATGTCCATGGCCTTTTTTTTGCGCTCAGACGTGCTCACCTTGCGAATTTTTAAGGGGTAGGCCACGTTTTCAAGGCATGTCATCAAGGGGAAAAGCGCGTAGGATTGAAAAACCACGCCAACATTACGGTCTTTTGCCATAACTGTAGTTACATCGTTCCCATTGATAAGAATTTTGCCTTGTGTACATTGCTCAAAGCCTGCCACAAGCTTAAGCATGGTTGTTTTTCCGGAACCGCTAGCACCGATTACGGTTATAAGTTCCCCTTGCCCTGCCGAAATATTCACATCATGCACACCAACATTTGTGCCGGGATATGTAAAGCTGCAATTATCTATGGTAATGCTCATGACTATCCTTTCGCCTTTGTACGTGATGTGGCTTTTGCCGTAAACGAACCAAAAAAAGCCCCAAGTGTAGCCAAGGCCAATAAAACCACTGTAGAAGCACAGGCAAAACCCGTTGCACCATAAAAGGCCTGCAACAATACAATGGGATACGTTCTGTTTAAAAATCCGGCTATCAAATTACTCAGCTGAAATTCCCCAATGGAAATGGCACTCACTACAACTAGACCTGCTAAAATACTGTGACGCAAGGAAGGCAAAATAACATCCCAAAAACGTTGCCAAAAACTAGCTCCTAGGGATTCTGCCGCAAGCTCTAATCTGTCCAAATGCAAATGCCTGATATCAGCAACAAGGGTTTGAAACATATAAGGTAAGGTTGTCACCACATGGGCGGCTATCATCAGCGGCGTTGTGCCAAGCCACGGAAAAGTATCGGTTGAAAAAAAGATAATATAGCCAAAGCCAAGCACCAAAGGCGGTGCTGCAATGGGCATAACTGTTACCAAGCGCACGATAAAGCCGGTGCTTTTATGCACACTACGGCTTAACGCATAAGCCATGGGCACAGCAATAGCCGTAACAATAAGGCATGTACTGCCGGCCACATATAAGCTTGCAAAAAACGCACGCTGAAAACTGCCGTCTTCCCACACTTGCAGGTACCATTTTGCACTAAAACCAACAGGGAGCAGTGTGTTTGTCCAGCTCTCCCCAAAGGAACCAATAAGCAGCAAAGCTATGGGTAAAAAAATGTAAGCTAAATAGGCAAAAAGTATCATACTACCCCAAGTGTTTTATTAACCATTTAAAATCATTACGCATCTAACAGGATAGATTGAAGTTTGTCAAGTTATTTTTTGGTTACAACAAACACGCCTTAAAGGTGTGGCAAGCGACTTTTTGTAACAATTCTACTTCCACACATGAAGCAGATCTGATGTTTTGTCAATGCAGTTTTAGAATCACAACAATATAATGGGGATAGTAAGTACGCTTTGTTTTGATACAAAACGCGCCTACCATCCCCATATGATGTATAAAGTAGTTTTTTACACAACAGCTAAAAAACACGTCTAAAAACGTGCTGTTTTGCTGTTACTCCATATTGTGCACGCGGCTCCAATCAATGTCATCATCTGTGTAGCCTGGCAGCTCTTCGCTCTTTTCGCTCACGGCAAGGACGCAAAGAACGCCAAAATGTTCTTCAATCCCCAAGACGTTGCGCACAAAATCTGCAGAGGATCCCCCTTCTGCTGCTTCTCGTTCACGCACCTGTAGCCATCTAGAAGCAAGGCCCATGCTTTCAATTTGCAATTGCATCATAATGGTTGCAATGGATGCATCCTCAACCCACACATCGATTTTTCTGGTGTCGCCAAGCACCACAATGCCCAAGGCTGAAGTGCCAAGGATATGCGTGCCTGCAGCCCTACAGCCGGTAAGTTTTTGCAGCTTTTCCCTGTCTGTAACGACAAACAGTTCCGGTGAATGTTTGTTTTTACTTGTAGGGCCAAGCAAGCCTGCGGCCAAAATAGCTTTGATCTGCTCTTTGGAAAGGGGATTTGGTACAAACTTTCGGGCAGAACGACGTTGTTTGAAAAGATCCAGCATAAAATCCTCCTATTATAGTGATGTTTTTTAGTGTTCTTTACGCTAGTTTCCCTGGCAAAAAGTGTGCTTTGCGTGCATCGTTTAGCAAAGTACCGTTATCCCAAACTTTTTGTCCGCGTAACAAAACCTTGGTATGGCGTCCAAGACACTTTCTACCGGCAATCAGGCTATAGTCCACATGCATATGCTCACACGATTCTGGAATTTGCCAAGCAATATTTGGATCCACAAGCACCACGTCAGCGTCGGCGCCTACTTGCAGCGTTCCCTTTTGCGGATATATTCCAAAAATACGTGCCGGATTTTCGCACATGACACGCACAAGATCAATAACACTCATACGGCCTGTATTGATACCTTCATCCCAAACCGAAGTAAAAAGCGTATCAACCCCTGGACAACCATTGGGAGCCTTGGACATTTTGTCAAACAAGGGTTCCTTGGCTGAGCTGTGCTGTCCTGCCGCATCTGAACCAATGACCTCGATTTCTTTATCAGCCAAGGCTTGCCATAGGGCAAGACGGTCAGCTTCTGTGCGCAGAGGCGGCGACATTTTTGCCTTATTGCCTGCGCTTTCCATCGCTTCCTCGGTCAACAACAAATAATGGGGGCACGTTTCCACAAACAGTTCAGGCACAACATCCCATTGCCTAAATTGCTTGATCACAGCCAATGATTCCGCACAGGTGATGTGGGGAAGGTACATTGGGCATTTTGTAGAGGCTGCAAGGGTCAACACGCGAAAAACAGCTTCTGCTTCAGATAAGTTTGGATGTGTTCCCGGAAAAAACCTTGGGTGCTCTCTATTTTCAGCAATGGCTTTATTTTCAAGGTAGTCAAGAAGCGCGCCGTTTTCTGCATGAAAAGCCAAAAGGCCGCCTTTGGTTGCAACAACATCCATGAGCTCCAAAATGGCTTCGTCCTCAATTTTCATGCCGCGCTTTTTGTATGAGGTGAACGCCTTATAGGACACAACGCCCCGTTCAAACAGTTGCGGAATGGCTGTTGCCATTTCTGCCATAACGTTTTCGGTAAGCGTGCAATGCACGGAAAAATCAACGCGCGAATCTTGTTCACCTTCGCTGATAAAATCTTCAATGGCCTGAACAAGTCCGCCCTTTTTACCCCATGCTGCCACAGCTCCAATATAAGGAATAACCGTTGTTATACCGCCTGACAAGGCTCCCATGGACAAGCGGTCAATCCTATCGGCATACACAGGATGATTGTGTGCATCAATAAGGCCCGGCAATACAAATTGCCCTGTGGCGTCTATCACTCTTTCTGCTTCAACAGGGGTATCGCGCGGAACAAGCGCCTGAACTTTTTCACCTTCAATAAGAACATCAAGGGGCCGAATCTCCCCCTTATCAACCAGCATACCGTTTTTAATGTGTACATGTATCATGAGTAACTCGCTTTGTTAGTTTCTTACGGGCGATAAGTTTTTATCCAAAATCTTGGTTTAAAAAAAGAAGCAAACAATTTTGGGAGGATAGTGGGTCTTCCCCTCGTGACACGACAAAAATTGCCCAGCTGACACCCCAGACGGTGCTTTTTCAACTGCCTGCAGCGCTGTTAGCCGAAGGGGAAAGTATATCAACCACCACCTGCTTGAGCACAGAGGCCAGCTGTTCTGCACCATACCCTTGAACCGTGGCATAGGAAGACGATAGACTAATGGCCCAAACACCCCCCACCGGACTTTGCATAGGCACGGCAACACAGTGTACGGCGTCGCTTATTTCTCCACAATCTTCAGCATAACCGTTGCGGCGCGCAGCTAGGAGCACTTGCTTTAACGCTTTACCATCAACAAGGGTTCTGTCGGTATAGGCTAAGCGTGGTATAGTTTGGATGTATGTGTCAATAACCTCGTCAGGCTGAACAGAAAGCAAAGCCTTGCCAAGCCCTGTACAATACGCCGGAAGTTGTTGGCTTAAATCAACATGTGTAAGCGCATTGGATGAATATTCACGGCGTAGCACAATGACCTGATTGTCCATAAGCGTGCCAAAACTGCATAACATCCGCGGAAAAAGCTTGAGTAATTGCACCATATGGGGACGCACAAGCTCAGCCATGTCAATTTTGCCTGCCACCATGGCACCTAGTTGCACTATTTTAAGAGTCGCCCCAAAAAGCCCCGTCCGTTCATCCTTACGCACATAGCCAAACTCAACCAAGCTGTTAAGAAAGCGGTGGACAGAACTTTTTTGTAGATCGAGTTGCGTGCTGATTTCTAAAGCCTTGTGCGGCCCGTTGGCGCATAAAAATTCCAAGACATCAAAAACTTTTTGCGAGGATTTTAGCATTAAAGCTTCTCCATAACGAGGCATCATGCAGGTTGCCTTCTCTATTAAGGCTTCATTAGCCATAAAATGGCAACCCTAAAAACAAAAATACGTTTCCTTAAATGTCACATAAAGCGCTCTAAGTATGCATCTGTTTTGTAGAGTATGCAAGCTATCCGCACAAAAAAGCCAAGGGCAGGTTTACATCTTTTCCTTGGCTTTGTTGCGCTCTGATAGCGGTACTTTTATGGTGCATCCAAAGGTTCTGCCAACCTTTGGATACAGCGTCGCTTGAAGTGTCACAGGCAGAAAGGTGTCGCAAGCAGAAAGCTGTTGTATACTGTCTATACGTTGTAAAATTCTTACCTTTTCTAAAGATTCATCCAAAGATTCTGCCAACCTTGGATGAATCGTCGCGCGTACTGTCACAGGCAGAGAAGAGCTGCTAGCAAAAGTTTTTATACCCTATACAAACGAACACCATTTACGTTTTTTATATTTCGCTGTACCCAAAGGCTCTGCCAGCCTTTGGATACAGCATCGCTTGAAGTGTCACAGGCAGAGAGGGATCGCACAAAACATTTGTATAGAACAAAAAATTACTACTTTACTAAGTTACCATAATAAATATGAAAAAATAAAACTGCTGTATATGATATTTTTTCACATCGCATCACGTAAAAACTACAATGCGTAGTTCACTCCAAGGTCAAAAGCTTTCAGGTTCAAATCCCGAATTTTTGGCGGCAACAAATCAGCGATAACTGAACGCCACACATCGGCATCGCTTTGTAAAAGCTGAGCTAAACCTCCCAACATGATGCTGTTAAAAACCTTGGCATTGCCAAGCTCTACAGCAAGCGGTGTTGCAGGAATTTCGCGAAGCTCCTTACATTGGGTACGCATGCTTTGACGGATAGCGTCCACATCGGGGTATTGTGTTTGCCCTGAACTGACACTTACAGGGTCAATACGCCAATTGTTCGCCAACACCACGGTTTGATTGTTGGTGTAATTAAGGCGCCTTGCCCCTTCCAGCCATTCAAAGCTGAGGCAATAATCTGCGCTTCCCAAATCAATCATAGGGGCACACACATCATCACCCCAAATAATATGACTGACAACCGAACCGCCGCGAATGGCCAATCCCAAAATATCAGATTTTTTCGCGTCATACCCAAGGCGCAAGCCAACTTCTGACAAAACATCACTGGCTAAAATGGTGCCTTGTCCACCAACACCTGTAATCAAAAAACGGACTGTCTTTCCCATGTTAGCTCTCCTACTGTGCCTTGGATTCAAGAATGGCATTAAAAGGACAAATCTGTGCACATATGCCGCAGCCAACACAAGTTACTTCTTCGATTCTGGCTTTGAGGCGTTTTGTTTTTGGATGTGCTTCATCAGAAAGCACCACAGAAGGACAGCCGCTTTGGATACATTTGCCACAGGCAACGCATTTTTCTGCATCTACAAAGCGCGCAGGCTTTGGCGAACGGGATACAAACACGCAATCGCCTTGTGTGATCACAACTGAAAGCTCATCCTTGGAAACACATTCATCAAGGGTTTTACGTACAGCTTTCACATCAAAGGCATCTACAGCAAAGACGCGCTCAACGCCGCAAGCTCTACATAAGGCTTCAATATCCACAGGCTTGGCAGGACCAACGGCTAGGGTTTTTTCAATACCCGGGTTGTCTTGGTGTCCGGTCATGGCGGTTGTGCGGTTATCCATAATGATAACAGTGCCTTTACCTTTGTTGTGGACCATATTCAATAAAGGCGCCACACCGGCATGGAAAAAGGTTCCATCCCCAATGGTACAAACCGCAGGCTCAGGCAGTTTTGCCAATCCCATACCGTGCAAAACGCCAACACTTGCACCCATGGAACCCATGGTGTGCTGTGCATTAAACGGCGGCAAGGTACCAAGGTTGTAGCAACCGATATCGCCTGCCACTGGCACTTTCATCTGGGAAAGGCTGTAAAAGGTCGATCTGTGAGGACAGCCGGAACACAATAAAGGACTGCGCGTGGGCAGATTCTCAAGGGGGGTACCAGGGGTTGTATCCGCTGCTGCATCTTGTAAGATACCGGCTTTACGGCAGATTTTTTCAATATCTTCAGGCAAAATTTCACCGCATACGGGGAACAAATCTTTGCCTCTGGCAGCAATGCCCATGGCTTTAATTTGCTCTTCGATAAACGGGTCTAATTCTTCCACCACAATTAAGGTATCCACGCCTTCAGCAAAGGTTTTGATAAGCTGTTGCGGCAAGGGCCAGCACATGCCAAGCTTGAGCAAGGAGCTTTGCGGAAAGACTTGGCGGACATATTCAGCCACAATACCTGCGGCAACAAAACCATACTTTCTGTCGCCCCATGTGATGCTGTTACCTGACCAGGTGTTAGCAAATTCGGCGATTTGCAGCACGCGATCTTCAAGGACATCATGGCGATCCCTTGCCCAAACGCACATGCAATTGTATTTTTCCACTGTGCGTGGGAACGGGCCCACAGCTTTATCGGTGGGCACGGTTGATTCGCCTATGCTCACCACAGATTTGGAATGCGATGTACGCATGGTGGTGCGGATGATGACAGGGGTATCAAATTTTTCGCTGATTTCGACAGCTTCGCGCACATAGTCTTTACACTCTTGACTGTCGCGCGGCTCAAGCATGGGGATTTTGCCCAACTTGGCATAATGGCGGTTGTCTTGTTCATTTTGTGAACTGAACATGCCAGGATCGTCAGCTGTAATCACCACAAGAGCTGCTTCCATGCCCGTATAGGCTGTATAAAAAAGCGAGTCAGACAATACGTTCATGCCAACCTGTTTAGTGGTCACAAGCGATCGCCGCCCTGAATACGCAGCCCCTGCTGCAGCATCCATGGCCACTTTTTCATTTACAGACCATTCGGAATAGATTTCCGAATAGTTTGCCATGGCTTCAAGAATTTCTGAGCTTGGCGTTCCGGGATAGCCACAAGCAACTTCAATGCCTGCCTCCAGCGCACCTCGTGCCAACGCTTCATTTCCTGATAACAATTTTTTCATGCAATACTCCTGAGTGATTCATCATAAAAAGAGTGTGACCAAAACCATTAAAAATCATATGTCCAAAATTCCCATGAAATATCATGCGTTAGCGTTATTGCGTGCGTCACTTACTTGCATCACCACATCAACAATGCGCACTCCCTTGCCCTGTGCCAGTACAAAAACAGGATTAAGATCAAGGGAAATCAAACGCTCACCAAGAAGCTCTGCCAGCTGTCCAACGCGCAGTAACACATCACAAAGTGACGCAACATCAGCTGCAGGTGCCCCTCTAAACCCATAAAACAGCTCTTTTGCCTGCAAAGCGTTTACCATCTGTAAGGCCTCTTCAGAACGCAAAGGCGCAAGCTCCATGGCAACATCTCGCAAAAGCTCTACAAAAATACCGCCAAGCCCCACCAATACGGCAGGCCCAAACACCGGATCGCGATGAACCCCAACAATGCTTTCAACAGCAGCTTCTTGTACCATACTTTGCACAAGCACGCCTTCACGTATTGCGTATTTTTCCCGTGCAAAGGCCTTGTCAATATTAGCCCAAGCAGAACGTAAAGCCGCTTCGTCAAGGATGTTTAACAATACAAGGCCTGCTTCGGTTTTGTGCGCAATATCAGGTGAAAGCCCTTTAAGTGTCACCGGATACCCAAGCTTTTGCGCAGCTTGTAACGCCTCATCCATGCTGTGCACAACCTCTTCTTGCACATCGCAAATACCCACATGAGCGAGCAACTGTATGGCAAGCGCGTAAGGCACAACACCTGAACAGGTATCAAGCTCGGCCTGAAGGTTTTTAGGCAAG
Source organism: uncultured Desulfovibrionaceae bacterium (assembly GCA_964370375.1). Taxonomy (GTDB): domain Bacteria; phylum Desulfobacterota; class Desulfovibrionia; order Desulfovibrionales; family Desulfovibrionaceae; genus CAYJIX01. The sequence continues at coordinate 27,024 of CAYJIX010000009.1, forward strand.
GCAGGCGCTGGTGGGAAAGAAACAGCTTTACTTGTTTGCGCCATGCTATTCCAATCAAGCCATGCCGCTATAGCGCCAAGGCCTGCTGTGCTTCCTTGAAGAACAGGCACGCCCCCTTCCTCAAGAATTTGAGAAAGTGTAGCATCTATCCCACCGGAAATATTGGATACAACAACCACTGGTTTACCACTTTGCTTGCGTGCGCGCACAGCTGCATGGGCCACCTTGGCAAATTGATCCACTTGGATATCGGCCATATTTGACGGCATGTCCTGCGACACCACCAAAAGCTCTGCCCCTGGATCATGAGCAAGGATAGACAAACTTGCGGGATACGCCTCGGACAAATCGCCACTTCCCCAAGCATCCAAGGGATTGGCTAAAGGCGAATACGGCGGCAGAACCTTTTGCAGGGCTGTTATGCTTTCTTCGGCAAGCTGTGGAAATTCAAGGCCATAATCTGAACTTATGTCAGCAAGCATGCCCATTTCTCCGCCAGAAACAGTGCTCATGCAAATTCGGCGCGATGTGATAGGACATGGAGCAAGAGAGCTAAAAAGAATGGCTGTTTCCAAAAGCTCATCCAAGGTATGCACCCGTATGATGCCGTGGCGACGGAAAAACGCCTCCAGCATCTTGTCGTTGCCAGCAATGGCACCTGTGTGGGTAACAGCAACACGGCAAGCAATCTCAGATCGGCCTACTTTAAGCGCGATGACGGCCTTTCCATGCTGTTTGGCCCGTGCGCAGGCATTGGCAACAGCCTCGGGATCACGGATGGCTTCTAAAAAGAGGGTAATAACCTTTGTTGCTGGATCGTCAATCAAAAAATCCATATAGTCTGCAAGCCCAAGAGACGCTTCATTACCGGAAGAAATAAGGTGCGAAAATCCGGGGTTACGCGAAGAGTTGCCAAGGGCTAACAAAATGGCTCCGCTTTGCGCAATAACGCCTATGCTGCCTTTGCGAAACGCATGGGGCAACGGCGCGCTGAACATACATGCGCTATCAATAATATTGGCATAACCCACACAATTTGGGCCGCAAAAAAGCAGTCCAGATTCGTGACAAAATTCGCGGATACGCTGCTGCATAATGCGGCCTTCTTCGCCAACTTCTGCAAAGCCGCTGGCAAAGGCCCAAGCGGCTTTGCCTCCAACAGCATGAACTTGGTGCAACATAGGCAAGATAGCTTTATCATTTAACAGCAAGGCAACGCTGTCAGGTGCGCTTGGCAAATCCTCCAGCGAAGCATAGCAAGGCAGGTCAAAAACTTCAGAATACCTTGGATTAACAGGGTATATCTGACCAGTAAAACCCATGCGTTGCATATTTTGCAAAACAATGGACCCTGCACCGCCGCGCGGTGATGCACCAACAACCGCAATACTGCGCGGTGTAAAAAGGGGCGAAAAATCCCAAGCAGGGCGTTTCATGGCAACCTCGTACACATCATGCAGACCTGAACAGGGAGTGGTAAGCACGGCGTGTCTTATTTCATATTGTGAACTCAATTTTGTAATGTGAATCTAGCAAGTGAAGCGGATTTCGTCAACCCCCAAAAAGCATCTTTGTTTTTAAAGTTTTTACGAAGCACCTTGACATTTATATTGACGCGCGATAGGTTCATATTGCAAATGAAAGTTCATATTGTGGACTGTTGACATTAAAGCTTCTGCAATCTAACCATAGCTGATGCTTTTTATAGTCAAAAGCAATTTGTAAGGACGCAGTAACAATCAGGTTCAAACATAATGCAGGCCTGCTGTCTGTATTTGGATCTTCACCTATAACAATGTTCAAGGAGTGGACGATGCGTAGGTTAACGACAAGATTGTTTCATTTTTTGATGGTTGCAGCCATGCTGCTTGTTGGCACAACTGCTTCTTCGGCACTTGCCGCTGAGGGCGACCTTCGTGTTGCTGTCAACGCCACAGCCCCCCCATTTGCCTTTATGGAAAACGGTAAGCTCGTAGGCTTTGAAGTTGACTTGCATACTGAAGTAGCCAAACGCATGGGCAAAAAACTTGTGCTGACCAACATTCCGTTTGCAGGCTTGGCCCCTGGCCTTCAAGCAAACAAATGGGATGCCTCCGGCAACACCTGGATCAACAAACAGCGTTTAGAAATGATGGACTTTTCAGATCCTTGGGTTGACGCACAGCTTTACTTCACCACGCGTAAAGGCGACGACATGACCTCGCCTGAATCCTTAAAAGGCAAAACCGTGGGCGCAGAAGCAGGCACAGCAGAACAACGCTGGCTTGATGCCAATCAGGAAAAATACGGTCCTTATACCATCCGTACCTATGATCGCTCCATTGATATTTTGATGGACCTTATGAACAAACGTTTGGATGCGTACCTGCGCGAATACACACGCGCTTTGTATCAAATCCGCAACTATCCCAACCTTGGCACAGCGTTCCCTGTGGGCGGTACCTTTGTGCAGGGCGTAGCCTTCCGTAAAGGCGACCCGTTGCGTGACGAATACAACAAAGTTTTGAATGAAATGAAAAAAGACGGCACCTTAGCTAATCTTTTTGAAAAATGGCTTGGCGCAAAACCCAGCCCTGAATCTTCAGCTGTACGTGTGTATACCACCCCCTACCAACCGCAGTAATCACTAAATAAAGGCGGTGTGCCGTCCTTAGTGGCGCGCCGCCTTTGCTCATTTTGAGGTAGTCATGGGAAATACATCTTGTTCACCACGCAGACCCACAGCCCACAAATGGCTGTGGTATCAGCGCAGTGATGTTTTATTGGGATATTCAGTCTTTTTACTTGCTTGTGCTTGGTTTTTCTTTCCTGCATCTGCAAGCCCGGGTGCTTTTGGCTGGCTTTTTTTAGGACTGTTTGCCATAGCTTCTGCTGCACCAATGGTTATAACAACCATTGACAAACGTCGTCCACAATGGATGGGCACGGTTGCAGCGTTGGCCTTTATGGGTGTTTTGGGATATATTTTCTACAAATATTCCGGTGCCCAGTGGGGCCTTTTTGGCATGATGTTTTTTAATAGGGAGCTATTGCTTGAGGTTTGGCCTATTTTGCTGGAAGGCTTGGTCAATTCTGTCTTGCTTTTTTTATGCGCCGCCTTTTTTTCTGTAACCATTGCTCCTATTATTGCTGTTATCCGCACCTTGGATAACCCGATTTTTAATTTTGCCATTGACCTTTTTGTGGATGTTTTCCGCTCGTTGCCTATTTTGGTTTTGGTCATTTTTATTTATTATGCCCTGCCCTTTTTAGAAATCCACAGTTCCCCCTTTGCCGCAGGCGTTTGGGGTTTGTTTTTAAGCGCACTGGCGTTTATGATCGAATATTTCCGTGCAGGCATTGAATCGGTCAGCCGTGGGCATGTTGAAGCGGCACGGTCTTTAGGACTTGGCGTTGTAAAAACCATGCGCTTTGTTGTGCTACCGCTGGCCATACGGGTTGTATTGCCGCCTTTAACAGGGCACCTTGTGGGCCTGCTTAAAGCAACGGCCTTTGTTTCTGTGGTGGGCATGCCGGAATTGCTCAAACGTGCCATGGAAATTGTGGAATGGAAGGCAAACCCCACACCGCTCGTTACTATTACTATTATCTATCTTGTCATCCTTCTTCCGCTTATGTATGGAAGTACTCGTCTTGAAAGGAGATTGGCCAAATGGACAACACGAACCCGTGCATGATTGAAGTTTTTGACCTGCATAAATATTTTGATAAAAATCATGTTCTGCGCGGCATATCAGCCAACATACAGCGCGGCGAAGTTTGTGCGGTCATTGGGCCTTCCGGCTCTGGCAAAAGCACCTTTTTGCGCTGTTTAAATCGGTTGGAAGAGGCAAGCTCCGGTTCTATCTTCGTTGACGGTAACGAAATGACCGACCCTCATATCAACTTGAACAAAGTGCGCGAGCATATTGGCATGGTGTTTCAAAGCTTCAATTTGTTTCCGCATATGACAGCTATTCAAAACATCACGCTTGCCCCTGTCAATGTGAGTGGCGTCTCGCTGAAAGAGGCCACCGAATACGGCATGGAACTTTTATCGCGTGTTGACCTTGCTGATAAACATGCATCCTATCCAGACATGTTATCAGGTGGCCAGCAACAGCGCGTAGCCATTGCACGCGCCCTTGCCATGCGTCCTAAAGTTATGCTTTTTGACGAACCCACCAGCGCGCTTGACCCCGAAATGATAGGCGAAGTCCTTGACGTTATGGTTGGCCTTGCCGACCAGGGCATGACCATGGTGGTTGTGAGCCACGAAATGACCTTTATCCGCGAAGTTGCGCACAAGGTCTTGGTGCTTGCCGATGGCGTTGTGATCGAAGAAGGCACCCCCCAAGATGTTTTCACCAACCCCCAGCATGAGCGGTGTAAAACATTTTTGAGCAAGGTTTTATGAGGTGGTCATGAATACAAGTCCTCGTGTTAGCAAAAATTTGCACTATGATCCTTGGGTTTATTCCAAAACATGCTCGTTGCTCATGTTAGGTATTGTTGTTGTATGGCTATTCTTATTGCCTGCGGCAACACCTGTGGGAGGAAAACTTCCGCTCATTCATACCCTTTCTTTGTATGGGATCAGTATTTTTTCGGTACTTGGCGGCGTGATTTTTTTGTCCAATAAACGCCATGATAAACGCCTTGCTGCTTTGGTTGCCATTGCCATGTTATTGTTTTGGGTATGGCTTTTTATCCGCTATTCCGGAGCCGATTGGTCGCGACTTGTCTATGTATTTTTCAATTTTGAAATCATTGGAAGAAGTGGCCTTGAAGACTTGCTAAGCGGCCTTGGGGTTACCGTCATGGTGGGTATTATCGGCACCATTTGCGCTTTTAGCCTTGGGGTATTTTTAACACTTTTGCGCTTTTTAGAAAACAAAGTCATCAGCGGTTTTGTAACGGCGTATGTGGATATTTTTCGGGCATTGCCTACTATTGTGCTTGTGTCGCTCATCCACTATGGCGCGCCTTTTGTGGGCATTTACCTGCCGCTTATGGTCTCCGGCATCTTGACCTTGACTTTAAATCACAGCGCGTTTTTTAGCGAAATTTTACGCGGCGGCGTCAATGCAATTGGCACAGGACAGCTTGAAGCGTCGCGCTCTCTTGGCCTGAACGTGTTTAAAACCTTTAGGCTTATTGTCTTCCCTCAAGCGTTTAAGCTCACACTTCCACCATTAACAGGACAGCTTGTGGCCCTTTTAAAAGAAACGGTTATTTGTTCAGTTGTTGGTATTCCCGAACTTTTACGCGAAGCCCTTGTGGTGCAGTCATGGACGGCCAATCCCACGCCGCTTATCCTTGCAACCATTGGCTATTTAATCTTGCTACTGCCCTTAACGCGCTTTTCACGGCATTTGGAACAACGGCTCAGTGTTGTACGAAAGCCTGCGCAATAATAACAAGTCATAGTATAAGGATAAAAATTCATGCGTACAAATATTCAGGCCCAAGTGGCCGCAGCCATGCGCACAGCAGGCATTGACAGCCTTCTTTTGACAGATCCTGCAAATATTGGCTACCTCATGGATGCTGTGCTCCCTTTTGTAGAACATACACCGGATAGACCTGCACTTGCCCGCTTTTCGCCTAAAGCTACTGATAAAGAAATGCTTTACCTGTTCCCTGACATGGCCCAAGCTGTGCAAGAACAAGTAAGTGCAGCCCCTTGCGTTGCCGTTTATGAAGCTCAAACAAACATGGCCTGCCTTCTTGTTGCCATGCTAAATGATGCACAAAGCCTTGGAACAACCGTTGGCGTTGTGTTTGAACAGGTTTCGCAAATGCAATTTAAAGCCATGCAAATAGCCTTGCCTTTCTGTACTTTTGTAGATGCCGGCCCCCTATTGCAAGAAGCACGCATGGTTAAACTTCCTGAAGAGATTGAGCGCATCGAAATGGCCTGTCGCCAAGTGGATACGGGTCTTATCGGCGGACTTAATCATATGGAAGGTGCCCATGCCGGCAGCGCGTACACTAAAGGCTTTTATACCCTTTCTGAATTTATCGAACGTGTTCGCGTGCACGCCTACGAAGGCGGTACCACGATGAGCGGCAACATGGCCGTTTTTGCGGCAGATACTATGGGCAGCCTGTACGCGCCTCAAAAAGGCTTTTTCCCCAATAGCGAAGGCCTGGCACGGGTGGATTATGCTTGTGCCGAAAACGGGTACTGGTCTGTCACATCACGCATGCTGCACATTGGCGCAAGTATTTCTGAGCAAAGCAAAAAAGCCTGTGCCGACAATTTGCTTCTTAAAAACAAAGCCCTTTCCATGCTTAATCCGGGCACAGATTGCGCGACCATCTATACCGCCATTGCCGAAGAAGCCGCGTTAAAGGGCATTGCCCTTCATCACCAATGCCTAGGCTTTGGCGTTGGCCGTAGCGAATACGAAGGCCCCTTTCTTGCCGCAGACGACACCACAACCTTGCAAGAAAATATGATCATCGCCCTAGATGTAGCAACAGTCAGTGCCAGTGGCGAAATCATTCGCTCTGTTGATATGTACGCCATTGGCGCGCAAGGGCCACGCCTTTTAAGCTGGCACAGAAATTGGGACAAACCCTATGCCGTCACTGGGTATCGCAACGCGCACTAACAAGCTGTCCTAAAAGCGCAAACAATTTTGTGGACGGCAACAAACGCACCAACGCATCATAACGACTCACCATAACGACAGATCATAAGGAGAAATCCCTTGAACGATATGTTACAAAAAATACACCAATCATTACAGGAAACAAAGTGCACAGCGTGGCTACTTACAGGCGCTGACACCATAAGCTATGCTGTTAACCTCAACTTTCCCATGGCCTATGTCACCCCGGGACGCATATTTGTGCTTATGGCAGAAAAGACAGCTCCCCTTGTGATTTGCCCGGACATGTGGGCTTCAAGCATGCCTTCGTATGTCCAAGTGCATGCGTACAAAAACAGCCCCAGCGTTGCCAATGCCAACAAAACGCTATTGGCTGTCCTAAAAAATCTTTCTATACAAAAACTTGGCATTGATATGGAAAGGGCAAATCATGCTCTTATCAGCATGCTTGGCAGCTACGATCTTTGCGATATTTCAGCGACCGTGCAGGCCTTGCGCGCGGTCAAATCAGCGCAAGAAACTGCTTTGCTTGAAGAATTAGCCTATTGTGCCGACCATGCCATCCTTGGCGCAGGCCACCACAGCCTAGCCTGTGATGCTCGTGCTGAAAAAGGCCAATCAGAACTTATCCGCCTGCACTCTCTTGAGCGCGGCTTTGAAGCCATGGGCTATAACGGTATTGCTCAATCTGCCACAGGCAGCAACACCCATAAGTTCTGGGCAGAGTCTCCAAAATTTGGGATAGGGCAAGGCAAACGCACGGCGCGGGGCGAGTTCAACAGGCTTGACCTGCAAGGAAGCAAAAACGGCTATTGGGCCTTTGGCTCACGCTTAATGACCATGGGCTGGCCAACGCCGGCACAAAGCAAAGCCTATGAAGGACTTGTGAGCATGCGCAAAGCAGCCATTGCCGCCATGGTACCGGGTGCAACCTTTGCAACCATTCATGAAGCCATGCTTGAGGCAGCTAAAAAGGCCGGCGTTACACCGCTTTTGGGCATCCGCTGGGGCCATAGCATTGGTGTGTGTGCGCAAGAAGCCCCCTTTATCACACAGGACGAGCACAGCCCTATTAAAGAAGGTATGGTCCTGGTGCTGGCACCGCACATCCTAACGTCTGATGATGAAATCCTGTATTCCAGAGACACCATACTTGTAAACTTTAACGGCTGTTCAATCCTTGGCTGGTACAAGGATTGGCGCGAACCGTATATCGCTTCTGACTCCTATTACAGTGGAGGCGGCTAATGCCTGCACAACAAATGCCTGCTTTGCCTTTTTCAACCATGACAACAGCCCATGGACTCTTTTTCTTTTCAGGGCAAGTTGCTCAAAACAGGGAAAACGGGATGATTGAAAGCAGCGATGTTGCTACCCAAACAGCTGTTATTATGCAGAATCTAGCTGATGACATGGCCAAGCACGGGCTTGATTTTAAAAAGGTGTGCCAAATACGCCTTTTTATGACCGATCCCAACGGCGTGGAAGCGGCACTTAGCGCGCTCAAGCCTTTTTTAGCAACGCCACAGCCCGCGCTGAGCTGTTTTGTGGTGCGCGCCCTGCCAAACCCTGCCGCCATTGTTGAAATCGAACTTATGGGCGCGTGCGCAAGCTGAGTGTGTTGAGCTATTTTAGGGGGGGAGGGCCCCACACCTACTTTGGCCTTCAAAGTCTTATGGCTATAAAGATTGTGAGTGCTCAAGAGGGTGTGGGGTTCCCCCCATGATCTGACAAAAATTGTTCAGCTGACACCCCATACAGTGATTTTGGGGCAGCCTGATAAAGGAGCAAGCCTTGAAAAAGTATACCTTTTACCTAGTGGATGCCTTCACTCAAACCCCCTTTACAGGCAATCCTTGCGCCGTTGTTCCGCAAGCGGAAGGCCTTACCGATAAGGAAATGGCCTGCATCGCCAAGGAAACCAACGCTCCTGAAACAGCCTTTGTTCTTCCGTCAACCAAGGCAGATGTGCGCGTGCGCTATTTTATGCCGCGTTGCGAAATTCCCTTTGCAGGGCACCCTACTATTGCCACAGCCTATTTGTTGCAGGAACTTGGCATATTACAGGCCGACCGTGAAGCGCAGTTTGAATTTGCCATTGGCGTGCTTCCCGTAAACATTACGAAAAAAAGCGTGATCATGTCCCAGCCTCCTGCAATTCCTGACCAATGCGTGCCCCATGATGACATGGCCGAAGCGTTAGGACTTGGCAAAGAACAGCTTTTGCAACACGTACCCTGCCAGCTTATGAAGGGCGGCGTCAGCTTCTTATTGGTGCCGGCAGTAAATCATGCAGCTCTTTGCGCCATGCAAATGGACAGGCCGCGCCTTAAAGGCATTTTGGATAAGCTCGGCGTGTCAGCAGCCTATGTTTTCGCACCGGAAGGTTTGGCTGAAAATGCGAACTTTCATGCACGGCTCATGGATCCCTCAAACCCGGGCGAAGACCCCTATACAGGATCAGCCGCAGGTTGCCTTGCCTCCTATGTGCACGCACATAAACTTTATGCAGGCAAAAGCTTCATCTTGGAGCAAGGGCATATTTTGGAACGACCGGGCACAGGGCGCCTTGAACTTGTCACGGACAGCGATAACACCCTGAAAACCGTCCTTTTGGAAGGCCAAGCTGTTGTCACGGCAAAGGGCTCTTTTAGCTGGTAAAAAAATCTTAAGAACATCAAAGAAGATAATCATTCCTGCTTTAATGCGCAAAAAATGCGTAGCATAAAGGCCGCCACATACATGGCGGCCTTTATGTTTATGGGAAAGGAACATGGAGCGTTCTATTTGCCTAAGGAAAAACCGACATTGTAAAGCTTTTGCTTGACACACGCTTTACAATGAATAATATAGATAAAAAGGAGTACATCATGTCACAAGTTATGGTGAATTTTCGAATGGACGCAAATCTAAAAAAAAACATGGAACATACATGCAAAGAACTAGGACTCAACATGTCAACGGCCTTTACCATTTTTGCTAAAAAAGTTGCTCGCGAAGGACGTATTCCTTTTGATGTCGCCATTGACCCCTTTTATGCCCAAAAAAATATCGCAGTGCTTGAACAACGAATCCAAGAGCTTGAATCGGGTAACACAAAGCTTCTTGCCCATGACCTTATAGAGGAATAGGGCTATGCAATTACTTTGGATGGAAGATGCATGGGAAGACTATTGTTATTGGCAAACGCAAGATAAAAAGACCTTAAAGCGGATAAATAAGCTCATTACCGACATGAAGCGGCATCCTTTTGAGGGCATCGGCAAGCCAGAACCCCTAAAAAAGAACCTAAATGGTTATTGGAGCGGGCATATTGATGGCGTAAATCGTATTGTCTATGGTGTACAAGATGAAACCATCATCATAATTTCTTGTAAAAGCCATTACGATTTCTAAACACCTATCTTGTGCTAAAAAAAGCGGAGACCCCCGAAGGGGTCATCCAAATTTTGCGACTCATCCTAAAAGATAAATCTTGTTATAGTTGCCGCTATGGCTGACGCCGCTGTTCACTGTTTAGCAGGATTGATTTAGACAGGCAACTATACGTGCTATGGACACTATACCCAAATATAGCAGTCACACGTCAAGCCCCTACCCTATCCAGCAAAACCTTTGAACTCTCACATCTTTTTTTCATCTAAAAAGAACAACATCAAAGTTTTTTCAATCGATTGAAGAAAACGACATGTGCAGAAAATCTTTTGTAAAAAGTTTATCGGCTTAACAAGCGACACCTTGACTAGCATACTTTGACCAGCATATTGACGTTAACACATCCTTCCTTTATTTTATCAACAATACAGTAACATTAACATAACAAGCAAAAATCATTGTACACTTTTTACTGTACCCAAAAACAAACCCCTTACCCGTCACTACAACAACATGCCAACCCTATGGAGGCGTCATGGAACAAGACCCCGATAAAGAGAAGTTTTTCTTTGATGGTGATTGGTATTTAGAACAAAATGCGGACGTAAAAGCTTTAGGAATGAATCCCTTTGTGCATTTTAGCAAATATGGTTGGAAAGAGGGACGTAGCCCAAGTATGCATTTTGACCTTAAAGGGTACTTGGCAGATTTTCCTGAACTTCTTGAAATTGATATGCACCCCTTCAACCATTTATTGTTTTTATCCAAGAATGACATAGAATATAATGTGGCATTTCCTGATGCGGCCATTGAATGTTCCCATACCTTTGCAACGCTGGAAAAAGGGAAAAGATATAAAAGGATCGCTGTGATGGCATCCTTTGCCCCTAGCGGGGTAATTGCTCCTTATCTATTGTATTATTTAAAAGGGTTAAAAGACATTTGTGATGCTGTTATCTTTATTGCAGACAGTCCCATACTGGAAAAGGAAGCGTTAAAGCTTTCTACCCTTGTACATTATGCCTCATTTGCAAGACACGAAGAATATGATTTTGGTTCGTATAAAAGAGGGATTGACTATCTTCGCCAACATATAGGGCTAGAAAACATTGATGAACTTGTGCTTTGCAATGATTCATGTGTTGGCCCTGTTTTTCCCCTTCAAGATGTATTTTTACAAATGCACAGTAAAGGCTATGATTTTTGGTCATTAACAGCAAGTCCTGAAGTTTTTCCGCATTTACAATCGTATTTTTTGTGTTTTAGTAATGAAGTGATAAGAAGTGATGTTTTTATAGACTATTTTTTGCGAATAAAAAAAGAGACCTCGCGCTCAAAGGTGATTCTTAAATATGAGCTGCCTTTATCAAAATATTTAGCAAATGCAGGTTTTACCAATTATGGTTCGTACCTGCCCTATCCAAATGAGGAAGAATATAAAGCAAGGGACTTGAAACATAGAAATTTAACAAGCACGCCGTGCTATCTTTTGGACAATGGAGTACCTTTTATAAAATTGGCGCGGCTTGACCCTACAGATCGCAATAATGATGGAACAGTAAAAACGCAGCGGTATATTGGAAAAATAAATCCTGATCTCTATAAAATACTTAATCCGTATTTTGTAGAAAAAATGCAACAAAAAGAGCTAAATAATTATAAACCTGAGCACATCCTCCCCCATGAAAAAAGAGTGTACCTAAACCAGCTCCGCAGGGAACTAAAAATTGCCAAAGAAAAAATCACTCCGGAACTGTACACCTTTAATGAATCTGCCATTGTGCATAGCTACCTTGACGGCTTGAACGGCATTGAAATAGGTGCGTCAAGCATGAATCCTTTTGGGCTGGAAAAAACAGGCGGCTATGCAAATATAGACAATAAAGCGAACCACGGTGCCTTCTGGCAACCCGGCAGTACCTTGCCACCTGCAAAGGTTCATATTGTTGCATCCGGTGATGAGCTGCCCTTTAAAGACAATGCTTTAGATTATGTTTTGAGCTCGCACGCCATAGAACATTTTTTTGACCCCATTGCAACAATTCAAGAATGGTTTCGCGTTGTAAAAAAGGGTGGCTATGTCGTTATTATTGTACCACATAAAGACAGAACCTTTGATAAAAACAGAGCAATAACGCCCTTTGAAGAGCTCATGGATAGGCACACGCACGTGCTCACACCGTCTGATTATGCCTACCGCGTTGATGCAACAGGCAGTGACACAAGCGATTTGCCCTCAAATTTCTTAATCATAACAAAGGGAAAAGAAGTACCCAAAGGCTATGCGCCCGTAGCCAATGCCCCTACCCTTATACACCTTCACCTAACCACATGGGATACGCGAGCTTTTATGAAAATGTGTACAAAAATGAAATGGACTATTGTAGAAGCCTATGACTGTGATGATAAGGTGGGTAATGGATTTCTTGTGATTTTGCAAAAATAGAGCATATTAACAAATTATCAAAAAGATGACTTGCCCATTTATAGCATGCAAAGCATTTTTCAGCATTTTTTTGCTCGCCTTGCCCTTGCAAAAATTCAAAACCTGCACGCAGTAAAGGACATGAAAAAAGGGCCTATGTGTGCTGTGAAGAAACACATAAACCCTTAAAATATCTGGCGCGCCCGGGAAGAATCGAACTCCCGACCAAGAGCTTAGAAGGCTCCTGCTCTGTCCAACTGAGCTACGGGCGCGCAAGGAATGTAAAAATACGAAGATACAAGATAAAAGTCAAGATATGAATGACAGTCTTGAATGCCAGTTCTGACAGTTTATTATGTCATAGCATAAAATGTCTAGCTCTCGTGGTCAACTATACGTGCTATGGACACTTTGCCCAGCATGAAGAATTTTGAACGTACAAAACTTCACATCTTCAGAAAAAGTAAAGCCACCGCAAAAGAAACTTTTGCGATGGCTTTATTGCAAGCTTAGTAAAAGCTTTTATTTTACATATTCTGAGCTGTTAAGCTCTTTGGGAATGACGTATTCGCCGTTATCGCCATCAACGCGCAACACCAAGATGCTTGGGGAAATATCATGGTGATCGTCAAACTTGATATGTCCGTGCAAACCTTTACGGTCAACCTTGGTCAAGCCTTCGCTGATATCGCCGGGCTTTGCAGAACCACCGGCATTTTTGATGCCTTCAGCAATCGTCATAACAGCTTCATAGCCGCGTGAACCTTCTTGGACGCCGTCCCAAGCATGACCGCGCTTTTTCCATTCAGCCACATATTCTTCTGCTTCCTTGGGATTGGCAGAATATTGCGGATAATCGGCTGCGAAAAACACCAGGTAATAGCTGCCTTTGGTGGGCAAGCCGCCGTTAAGGCGAGCAATAGTATGGGGCCATACGCTACCGCCAGTGGCAAGAGTGGGCTGCTTTACGCCAAGTTCGGCTTTTTGCTCAAGGATTTTTGAGGTGCCCTGATTGCCATGGGTGATGATGATAAAGTCAGCGTCAGAATTTTTAATCTTGGTCAACTGTGGGTAGAAGTCGTTGGAAGAAGCGTCAACATAAAACACTTCGCTTGTATCCACATTGATGCCTTTCATCATTTTTTGCATCTCACGCACAGAACCGCGACCAAAGTCGTTGTCTTGAGCAATAAAGGCAACTTTTTTCACGCCAAGTTCTTGCAAGGCTTTTTTAGAAGCGGCAGCTTCTTGCGAGAAAAGCACAGCAGTACGAAACACGTGCTTCTTTTTGGGATAGGTGATTTCATCAGCGCCTGATGTTTCCACCACAAGGGGGATACCATAACGCATGGTTGTGGGGATAATCGCCAAGGTAGCAGAGCTCAGCCATGCACCAAAAAGGGCAGAAACCTTATTACGGTTGATGAGCTTTTGCGTGGCGTTTAAGGAGTCAGCAGGGTCGTTACGACCATCTTCAACAATAAGTTCTAACTTCTTGCCGTTAACGCCACCTGCGGCATTGATTTTATCAATGGCAATTGTGGCACCATCTTTAATATAGTGGCCTTCAGCTGCGCCCCAGTCTGTTAAGGGCTGAACAGCGCCTATTTTGATGGTTTCTTCAGCAAAGGCAGGGGTCACTAGGACCAAAGAAAGCAAAGTCGACATAAAAACTTTAAACATGCACTTCCTCCAGATCTGTTACAAATTATCTTGAGCGTGGATACGGTTTGTACCCAGATAAGCCTCTATCACTTGTGGATTGCTGGCTATTTCCTCAGGTAGGCCTTCAGCAATTTTTTTACCAAAGCTTACCACAACAATCTTTGTAGACATGGCCATAACCATTTTCATATCGTGTTCAATGATAAGCATGGTTTTGCCAAGTTTGTTGATTTTGAGAATAATCTCCATAAGTATATCTGTTTCCACAGGGTTCAATCCTGCTGCCGGTTCGTCAAGCAGCAAAAATTCCGCACCTGTAGCCACAGCAATGGCAACTTCTAAAAAGCGCGCGTCGCCGTAAGAAAGGCTGTCTGCAATGGTATCTTTTAAATGCAGCAGGTTAAAAGCTTCTAAAAGTTCAAGGGCTTGCTCGGTATACTTTTGCTCTTCGCGTTGCACTTCTGCAAAGCCAAGAAGATTGAGCCAAAAGCCTGTTTTAAAATGCAAGTTATACGCCGTTAAAATATTTTGAAGCACGGTAAGCCCACTAAAAACCTGTGTTTTTTGGAACGAACGTGTCATGCCAAGTTGCACAATTTTAAGCGGTGACAAACCTATGACGTTTTGGCCTTTAAATGTGGCAGAAGACCCCTCTGCAAAAGGGCCAAAACCTGTAAGAGCGTTAAATATAGTTGTTTTTCCCGCTCCATTTGGACCCACAAGGCTTGTAATGGATCCTTGTTCCACGGTAAAACTTACATTGTCCACTGCCACCAAGCCACCAAAGCGGACTGTCAGATTGTCAATGGAAAAATACACGCACACACTCCTTGGAGCAGATTGATGATAAAATCAGTTTTTGAAAGGGCCAAAGGCATGCAAGCACACATTGTGCTTTTACCTAACACCACAACAACGCACGGTGTGCCCCTGCAAAAGGCGTAACCAGCCTTGCTGGTCCGTTAGCCAATAGGATGCACCTTATTCAACATGCCAAGCACCTTATCGCGCAAAACAGGATAGATACCGCGCGGCATGTACATGATTACAAGCACAAGTAGCACACCGAATATGAGCATCCGGTAGTTTTCAAACATGCGCAGGCCCTCTGAAAACATGACAAACAAAATGGCACCAAGCACAGGCCCGCCAAGCGTATAACGACCGCCTGCAATAACCATAATGAGCAGGTTGATCATGTACAAAAACTTGCTAAGGTCCGGACTGACAAGGGTGACATAATGGGCATAATAGCTGCCTGCAACGCCTGTAAAAAAGCAGCTTACGGCAAGTGCTATCATGATATATTTTGTATAGTTAATACCTACAGCTTCAGCAAGGTCTTCTGAATTGCGCAAGGCCAAAAAAGCACGACCAAAACGCCCGTTGAGCATCCGCCACGAAGCATACAAAGTCACGCCTGCAAGGGCAACAGCAAGATAGTACAACTCGGTCATACCGTACAAAACATGCCCAAAAATTTCTGGCGGAGGAATGCCGCGCAAACCATTTGGCCCGTTCGTTAATGAAATCCAGTTGTTTGCCACAAGACGAATGATTTCAGCAAAGGCAAAGGTCACAAGCACAAAATGCGATCCGCGCATTTTAAGGGTTATGCGCCCAATGCAAAGCCCTGCCAGAACCGACACAAAGCCTGCCATTATCATGCTGATAAAAAACGGTATGCCTAGTTCCATTGTGAGCAAGCCTGAAGCGTAAGCAGCCAAAGCAAAAAAACCGTTATGGCTGAGCGAAAGCTGGCCCGCATTGAGCAAAATGTTGTAGCTTGAGCTAAACATAACCCAAATCAAGGTCATGATAGCCAAATGCATAAAATAGGCATCCTCAACAAGAAGGGGCAAACCAATAACTGCGACCAGAGCTATGGTCAAAGGAATAGAAAAAATTTCTTTCATGGTACACCCTTTTTAGCGTTTGTTCACGTCAACAGCCATAAGGCCGGCGGGCTTGAAGATCAAGATGAGTACAATAAGCATGAAGGCAATGGCGTCTTTAAACCCTGATGAAATATAGGCTGCCGCCAAGTTTTCGGTGACACCTAAAATAAGGCCGCCAAGAATAGCCCCCGGAAAGCTCCCCATGCCGCCCAAAATAACTACGGCAAAGGCTCTGGTAACCGCAAATTCACCCATGGTAGGCTTTAAAGTAAAAAGCACCCCTAAAAGCACGCCGGAAATAGCGGCCATGCACGAACCAAGGGCAAACGTGAACGGGAACACACGGTCAATTCGCACCCCAAGCATGGAAGCCATTTCCATGTCTTGAAAGGCTGCGCGCATGCTTTTACCAAGAAAAGAACGCTTAATAAATAAATGTACCGCCACAACCACAATTGTTGCAATCGCAGCCACAAACAAGCGATACGGGGTTATACTTACCCCCATGATGTCCATGGCCATGGGAGGAAATGGTGAGCGAATGGTTTGCGGCACAGGGCCCCAAATCAGCAAAGCCACGTTTTGCAAGGCTATAAGTACACCAATCATGGCCAGCATGTTGGAGTTCATTTCGCGACCGCGCAATGGCCGTAAAACCACACGCTCAATGGCTGCACCAATAAAGCCTACAATAACGACACTTACCACAAGAGAGCTGTAAAAATGCATATCAAGCATACTGATAAGAGTATATACCAGATACGCCCCAAGCATATAAAGTTCACCGTGGGCAAAGTTTACAACACGCATGATACCAAGTACCATGGTTAAGCCGACGCCAATAAGGGCATAGGCTCCACCAAGAATAAGCCCATTTACAGAATGTTGGATAAATTCAAGCATGGCATAGTTCCTGTAATAATTTTAAAAAATAACCTACATGCCAAGATAGGCTTTACGGATGTAGTCGTCGTGCAGCATTTCCTCTGACTTTCCGTGCCTTTCTATTCGCCCGTTTTCCAACACATAGGTATAGTCGGAAATACTCATAGCAAGGTAGGCATTTTGTTCCACCAAAAGAACAGTCATGCCGCTTTTATTTATTTCAGATATGATATCACCAACTTGCTCTACAATATTTGGAGCAAGGCCAAGGGATGGTTCATCAAACATAACCAAGGATGGTGCACACATAAGCGCACGACCAATGGCCAGCATTTGCTGTTCACCACCGCTGAGCGTGCCGGCGTACTGCTGCGAACGTTCACGTAAACGCGGAAACCGCTCGTAACACTGAGCACGGATCTCATCGATCTGCTCACGATTGGTAAAGCCGCCCATTTCAAGGTTTTCATTGACAGTCATGGCAGGAAAAACGCGCCGTCCTTCCGGGCAGTGCGCAATGCCATGCTTGATAATTTCATCAGGCCGTAGCCGTGTTAGTTCAGTACCTTTAAAGGCAATGCCACCACTTGTGGTTCTGATAAGACCAGAAATAGTTTTAAGAAGGGTTGTTTTGCCGGCACCGTTGGCACCGATAATACATACGCATTCTCCCTGCTCAACCTCAAAGGACAATCCCTTAAGGGCGGCAGCTGCGCCATATTTTACTACAATATCATTTATTTTAAGCATGGTGTAAGACTCTCCTTCCCCATGTCATAATAACAAGCCAAAATCACACAAAAGTGTTTTTTGTGTGGATTACGCCAACTCTAAGTTAGGAGCGCAATTCTTTTGCAACAATGATTTCAAGGTTTCGTAAAGCACACTCAATCATGGCGCGGCCCTTTTCTGCGCTGCTTGTGGCAGCAGGAGAAAGACAGCCGGACGCAGGTATAGCATCACGATCAGGAGGGTACACCGCATAGCGCGGCAAGCTTTCAATTTTATCATCCCTATATTGAGCAGTATCTACAAGGTCAGGCGCGTAATGCATCATGGCCGAGGTTTCCAAAATGGCAGCATGCTCAAGTTCCCATCCGGGGAAGGGTAATTCATTCCATACTTGGGGGATGATATCGTCGGTGATGTGTTCGTACCATGAGGTCACTAACACTTTGGGGCCATCAAAGCGATGGTATTTGGGATGGGGTAATACGTTGTCGGCAGCTTCCATGAGCGCGGCAGTATTTTCAAAGTGAGCGTTAAGAATAAGGATTCTTTTCCAGCCATCCACTAAAAGTTCTTGCAGAACGTCTTCTACAAAATGAACAAGGGTGCTGAGTTTAATATCAATGGTTCCTGGGAAAAGAGGGCCGCCCCCACTTGAGGGTTGCGATTTGTAGCCGTAGCTAATAACAGGGGCAACATAGGCGTCTATGCGTTCAGCAAGATCAAAGGCAAAATTTTCGGCAAGCAAGGTGTCTACACATAAAGGCAGGTGGTAGGCATGCTGCTCTGTAGAACCTACAGGTAAAATGATTATACCATTTTCAATCTTTTCTTCATACTCTTTCCAGTTTAAAAAACGAATATCTCTAGGATTTCTGTTTTGTTTACTGTAAACTGTGTCACTCATTCTAACCTCAATCCCTTAGTTGAAGGTGCGAATTATAGAAACAGCGAACTGTATCTAGCCCAATAAAGTCTGGTATACATGAAAAAAAGAGTATGCAATAAAACAACTCATTGCAAGCGTTTTTTCATAAATTCCGACACAGTTTTACAGTAACACTATAATATATATATTGAATTTTTTTTCACATATGGATCTGTCATGCAATATGTTTGATAAACATGCTTCATCATAAAGCAGAACGAAACCTTTCTTGCAATACCGTAAGCTTTTCACGGCTGTCGGTAAGATCGCGCACCCTTTGGCGTTCACGCTCTACAATCTCTGCAGGGGCCCTGCTGACAAAACTTTCGTTTTGCAATTTAGTGCTAAGGCCTGTTAGCTCTTTGTCTATTTTGCCAAGCTCCTTATCTAAACGCGCCAGCTCCGCTGCAAAATCCACGGCGCCTGATAAGTGCACAATGATTTCGCAACCTTTTACCACGTGGCTTGCCGATGCTTTGGGAATTTCGCCGTTTTTGTCAACAACCATTTCAGCTTGTCGCGCTAAGGTCATGATGACCTCGCGGCTCTTTTCCAGCAACGCGGCCTGTGTTTCGTCTACAGGGCGGTACAACACGGTTAATTTGTAGGACGGAGCAATGCCAAGCTCGGCACGGATAGTGCGCACCGTGCCGATACATTCTTGCACAAAGGCCATGCGTTCGGCATCTTCACTATTTTTGCAGTTTGGGCGCTCTTTCGGGAAAAGCTCTGTGGCAATGTCTTGTCCTGCACCGCCTGGCAAGGCGCGCCATATTTCTGCCGTCACAAAGGGGGCTATGGGATGCAAAAGCACAAGAGTTTCACGCAAAACCGTCCACAGTACAAATTGCGATTCCTTGGCTCTGGCAATGCCTTCTTCGCTCCCTGTTTCAGCAGCGCGCATGTCCGGCTTGATAAGTTCAAGATACCAGTCGCAAAACTCATTCCACAAAAACTTATACAACCCTTTCGCCGCATCATTGTAGCGATAGCCTGTAATGGCAGCGTCCACTTCCTCTTTTATTTCCTCAAGGCGGTGCAACAGCCAGCGGTTGTGCAAGGCTTTTACCTCTTCAAAAGGCACGGCTTCGGGACGCTCCTCAGGCAAATTCATAAGGGCAAAACGTGCGGCATTCCACAACTTGTTCACAAAATTACGGTAGCCTTCGATCCTTTCTTCCGACAAGCGAATATCACGCCCCATGGCTGCAAAGGCTGTTAAGGTAAAGCGCAAGGCATCTGTACCATATTTATCAATCATATCCAAAGGATCAATGGTATTGCCTGACGATTTGGACATTTTATGCCCTTCGCCGTCACGCACCAAAGCGTGCAAATAAATATGGTAAAAGGGCACTTTGTCCATGACAAAAAGCCCCATCATCATCATGCGGGCTACCCAGAAAAACAAAATGTCAAAACCTGTTACAAGCACAGATGTGGGATAAAAAGTGTCAAGTTCCTTGGTTTTTTCCGGCCAGCCCATGGTGGAAAAAGGCCATAGAGCAGAAGAAAACCAAGTGTCCAGCACATCTTCTTCCTGCGTAAGGTTTGACGAACCGCACGGGCAAGCACTTGGAGCGTCTTCTTCCACAAGCACCTGACCACAGGCCGCACAAGTCCATGCAGGGATACGGTGTCCCCACCAAATCTGACGGCTGATACACCAGTCGCGAATATTGTCTAACCAATTATAGTATGTTTTTTCCCAATTTTCAGGGTACAGCTTTGTTAAGGACGGCACAGCTTGTCTTGCCCTTGGGGCAAGCTTGGTGGCTGCCACAAACCATTGCTCAGACACATGCGGTTCCACCACAGTTTGGCAACGGTAACAACGCCCCACGCTGTGCTCGATTTCTTCTACTTTAAGTAAAAGCCCTTCTGCTTCAAGGTCTGCCACAATCTGTTTGCGACAGGTTTCTTTCTCAAGGCCTCTATAGGGGCCGGCCTCATCGTTCATGCAGCCTTTGTCATCCATGCACTGGATAAACTCCAATCCATGACGCTGACCAAGTGCCCAGTCGTTATGGTCATGGCAGGGGGTTACTTTAAGGGCACCTGTACCAAAGGTCATGTCCACATATTTATCGGCAATGATCGGAACCGCACGGTTAAGTACGGGCACAAGGATTTTTTTGCCAATAAAGGAGGTGTAGCGCTCGTCCTCTGGGTGCACGCACACGGCTGTATCGCCCAAAATGGTTTCAGGGCGCGTTGTGGCCACAACAATAGAGCCGGAACCATCTTCAAGGTCATAGCGCACATGATAAAGATGCCCTTTTTGGCTTTTGTGATCCACTTCATCATCAGCAAGAGCCGTATGACAACGGCTGCACCAATTGATGATATAATTCCCTTTATAGATATACCCCTTCTTGTACATATCCACAAAAACTTTGCGTACAGCTTTCGACAAACCTTCGTCCATGGTGAAGCGTTCACGAGTCCAATCAACAGAGGTGCCTAGCGACTTGATCTGGTTGACAATTCGATTGCCATATTCATTTCGCCACTGCCACACGCGCTCAATAAAAGCTTCACGGCCAAGGCTATGGCGTGAAAGCCCTTCTTTTGCTAAGGAACGCTCGACCACGTTTTGCGTGGCAATGCCTGCATGGTCTGTACCGGGAACCCACAACACTTTTTTGCCTTTCTGGCGTGCGTGCCTGCACAAAACATCAATAAGTGTAAGGTTTAAGGCATGACCTATGTGCAAAGCTCCTGTTACATTTGGAGGAGGAATGACAATGGAAAAAGCGTCTTTTGGGTCCACAGGCTCGGATACATCCGGCGTGAAGGTTTTGTTTGTTTCCCAATGATCGCTCCAAAAACGTTCAACCTCACGGGGTTCGTAGGTTTTGGGCAGTGCGTTTTCCGCCATGATATTCTCCTCAAAAAATTGTCAAATATATGCCCGAAGGCTTTTTTTAGGCCCCTGCATTGTGGGATACCCATAAAGTAAAAGCTTTGCCATGAGAAAGAAAAATGCTACAATACCTTATTATGGATAGCGTTATTCTTTTATGGGACACCACAAGCTTATGGGGTCTTTTGGCTCGGCAAGCCCTTGAAGGTTTTGGCGTCCCCTATCGACTGGTCAAGACGACGCATATAGCACAGGCACTACAGTCTGGCAAGACACGCCTTGTCTTGGCCCCCGGCGGCTCTGCCAAACGCAAGCTTGAAACCATGGGGCCAAATGGCGCGCAAGCCCTACGCGATTTTGTACACAACGGCGGGCACTACCTTGGCTTTTGCGGTGGTGCAGGCCTTGGACTTACCGGGCATGACGGACTTGGGCTTTGTCCTTGGCAGCGTGCAGGCTTTGTCGATCGCTTGCAGCATTTCATATCAGGGCATGTTAAAGCTGATATGATGGCACCTGCCACACAAGGTGGGCACAAGCTGATCCCTCCTGACCTGCCGGCAGAACCTTCACTTCCAGTATGGTGGCCGGGACGCTTTGCCCCAAAAGACACGGACAAAGAGCCCCCCATTGTTTTAGCCAGCTACAAAGGGCCCGGGTCAGATTTTCACATGATGGACGTGCCTATTGCCACAGTTCCCGAAACAATACGCCGTAAATGGCGCGATACCTACAATGTTTCGCTCTTGCCTGAAGCCCTAAAAGGCGACGCTTGCGTTATCCATGGCCCCTTTGGAAAGGGAAGCTATACCTTAAGCTACAGCCACTTGGAAACACCAAATTCACCTGAAGCCAACATCTGGCTTCGCCATATGCTACACACCTTGACCGGAACAGCCCAAAGCGTGCAACCCCTGCCCGTCTGGCAACCCTACTCTGCCCCTGTGCGCTGGGATGAAATGAGGTTTTGGAGCACGCGCGCAGAAAAACTTTTGGCACTTGGCACAAAGCATCACCTTTTGTTTGAACGCACCCCATGGCTCCTTGGCTGGAAACACGGCGTGCCTGGAGCTGGGCTTAACAGCTTATGCCTTGCCCTGCGTGTGCTTGCATCCTTTGAGCCAAACAAAAACGCCCAAAAACTTTGGCAGGACAAACAGCACGCCTTTGAACAAACCTTTGATGCTTTTTACGCTGGTGCGGAGGAGCTTTTGCTTGCATGGCGACTGGCAACATCCTTGCCAGAAGCGGTCCCTACGCCTATGCTGACAGCGCAGCGCATGGCCCTTTTTGGCACTGCCATGATTAGTGGCGGCCTGTATCATGAGCTGCTGACGACGCTTGATGAGCTCTTTTTTGCCTGCCATGAGCCTGAATAAGGCTGCTTGCACTTCTTTTGCTTTTACGTTCGCGTTTTCAGGCGCAATATTATCTTGAGCACGTTCTTGCTCGCTGTATTTTTTTGATACGTTTGCTTCAAAAAGGAGTTTCTGGCCGCAAGGTGGGCTTGATCTTGTGACAGGTCAGCCGCGTCAAAAAATCCGTCCAAGGTTTTGATAGCTTTGGCGAAAGTAAACTTTTGTTGTTCGGAAAGGTCATTTTGTATGAATAAAAGTTTAACGACTGTTTCTTCGCGCAGATTGCCCTTTGCCATTTCTTGCAAAAGCTCATGGCGTGATGCTTCTTTACTCAAAACTGCACCCAAAGCAGGCCCAGAAACAAGATGGGCCACAAGGCCAAGCGCGCGGTTTTGTAGGTCAATTACGGTTTTGGGGTTGTCTTGTGCTCCGATCCTGCCGTTGATGAGGGTTGTTACAATAGTATTGCGTGTGTCTATGTCCAGGTCTTTATTTTCCTGCACCATGCGTAGGGCGGTAGTGATGTTCCGCGTTCTGTTCTTGACCCTGCGTCGTAAGAGCTCCTACCAAATGTGGTGCGCTGGCAAGTATAGAGCTGTTATATCGTAAGAGATATAGCTTTTTATTTTTTATGTATACGCTTTACGTTGGTGTATTTTTTGTAAAAAAGCATATAATTTAAAAGTTTTATTTGAAATAAAAAAATGAAA
>CAYJIX010000010.1:0-5652 GCA_964370375.1 uncultured Desulfovibrionaceae bacterium
AGGCTAGAATATGCGTGGCAATACGGTCAAGGAACCAGCGATCGTGGCTGATAACAAGAACGCAACCGGCAAAGTTATCAAGGCCATCCTCAAGGGCGCGCATGGTGTTTACGTCAATGTCGTTGGTGGGTTCGTCAAGCAAGATAACGTTGGCACCGGATTTGAGCATTTGCGCCAAATGCACGCGGTTGCGTTCCCCCCCTGAAAGCACGTCCACTTTTTTCTGCTGGTCTTGCCCCATGAAGTTAAAGCGCGAACAATAGGCACGAGCATTGAGTTCACGGTTGCCAAGCTTTATGGTTTCGCTGCCTTCGCTGATAATATCATAGACGCTTTTGCCTGCAATGAGCGAATCGCGTCCTTGATCCACATGGGCAAAAGACACGGTTTCGCCAATGCGCAAGGATCCGGAATCGGGCTGTTCAAGTGCGGTAAACATTTTAAATAGCGTGGTTTTTCCTGCTCCGTTTGGCCCAATAATCCCCACAATGGCACCTGCCGGAATGATAAAATTAGCGTCATCTATAAGCAAGGTATCGCCCATGGATTTGGACAGGTTTTGTGCTTCAATGACCAGCTTACCAAGGCGCGGCCCCGGCGGAATATAAATTTCTAGATCAAGAGCGCGTTTTTCGCTTTCATGGCTGAGCATGGCCTCATAGGCATTGATACGGGCCTTGCCTTTGGCATGGCGTCCTTTTGGGGACATGCGAATCCACTCAAGCTCACGCTCAAGGGTTTTGCGGCGTTCAGACTCGCTTTTTTCCTCTTGCTGTAAGCGTTTTTCCTTTTGCTCAAGCCAAGAAGAATAATTACCCTTCCACGGGATGCCGCGGCCGCGGTCAAGTTCAAGGATCCAGCCTGCCACGTTATCAAGGAAATATCGATCGTGGGTCACAGCAATGACTGTTCCGGGAAAGCTTTGCAAAAAACGCTCAAGCCACGCCACAGACGCTGCATCAAGGTGGTTTGTAGGTTCGTCAAGCAACAAAATATCTGGATTTTGCAACAGCAATCGGCAAAGGGCCACTCGGCGCCGCTCACCACCTGAGATCACTGCAACGCTTGTATCAGAAGGGGGACAACGCAAGGCGTCCATGGCCATTTCAAGCTTTGAATCAAGGTCCCACGCGCCTTTTGCGTCCATAAGTTCTTGCACTTGGCCTTGGCGTTCAATGAGCGCGTCCATTTCGTCCGCGTCCATAGGTTCGGCAAAACGCTCGTTGATGGCTTCAAATTCTTTAACAAGGGCCACCACATCGGCAACGCCCTCTTCCACCACTTCGCGAACGGTGCGCGTTTCGTCCATGAGCGGTTCTTGCTCAAGGTAGCCAATGGTATAGCCTGGTGCCAAGACGGTCTTGCCGTCAAAGGCTTCATCCACACCGGCTAAAATTTTAAGGAGCGAAGATTTACCCGAGCCGTTCAGGCCAAGCACGCCGATTTTTGCCCCATAAAAGTAGGACAGCGAAATGTCTTTAAGCACTTCGCGTTGCCCGTGACGCTTGGACACTCTGATCATGGAATAGATGATTTTATCCGGTTCTTGACTCATTTTGGCTCCTTAGTATGAATAGAATGGCAATAAATGTATCGTTAGCAACCTACTTCGCACACAACATTTTGTTATCATAAAATGTTTTATAAAACTGGCATCTTTTTAGTGTAGGTTTTAGCTTTAACGCAATCATATAACTTGCAACCTATACCACACACCAAAAAAACTGTCCATGCAGGGTTACCCCATACCCTTAAAGCGCAAATGTGCCCCATGTTAAATCTTGCCCAGAAAGACCTGATTAAAGCCCTTTTCATGTATGATAAAATAGTATAGTTTCTTGGTGGTAGATGGTAATATGGATACGAATCTATCTACCATGGACTCTACACCAGCGGCACGAAGTTTGATTGTGCAACGATTGTGTTTAAGGGCTATGACCTTGCCTTCATTACCGCAGCAGGTGCAATATGCTTGTTATTGTTGGTCTTTCCATTGTTATAGGTTCCACGGTGCTTGGCTATGCCATGGCCCAAGGCAACTTTTTAATCCTTATGCAAATTCCCGAATATGTTATCATTGTCGGGGCAACCTTTGGCGCTTTGGTAGCAGGACAAACACGTTATACCATGAAGCTTGTCCTGAAAAGTTTCAAGCATATCATGGGGGATCCCGGCACAAGCAAGGCAAAATACCTTGACACCTTGGCTCTGTTGTACGCGCTTTTTACCAAAATGTACCGCGAAGGCGCCATCAGCATTGAAAGTGACGTGGAAAAACCTGAATCCAGCGCAATTTTTAACAGATACCCGCGTGTTTCCAAAAACCTAACCACCGTCAGCTTTATTGCAGACACGCTAAGGGTGTACCTTACGACAGGAGCCCCTGAAGACATTGACAACCTTATGGAATCAGACATGAAGGTTTTGCACGAAGAGGATCTTATCCCTGCGCACATCATGAGCCATACGGCAGAATCGCTCCCTGGTATGGGGATTGTGGCGTGTGTGCTTGGTGTTGTGCTAACCATGCAAAAAATCAATGAACCTCCGGAAGTTTTAGGCCACTATATTGCTGCAGCCCTTGTGGGAACCTTTGTGGGGATTTTGCTGTGTTACGGCATTGTGGGGCCACTTGCAAGCAAACTTGAAGCCTCTGCCGAAGAAGATCATTTTTATTATAATTCCATTAAAGAAGCTGTATCGGCTGCCATTCGCGGCTCAACCCCCATCATTGCTGTGGAATACGGACGCAGGGCTATTCCCAAGGAATTTCGACCCAGCTTTGCCGAAATGGAAGAAGCTTTGAAAAAAGCCTAACAGACGAGTTCCAAGCTGCCAAAACCTGGCGCAAAGATATTTATATTTTAAAAAGATAGCAGTGCAAGCAAGTACAGCTGCACAGCACATACACATGAAGGAGTGATTATGGGCGGTTCATGGAAAGTGGCCTATGCGGACTTTGTCACCGCCATGATGGCCTTTTTTCTGCTGATGTGGGTTTTGAACATGGTTCCGCCAGAAACAAAGGCCGGCCTTGCCGATTATTTTTCCGGCGAAGGCACCTTTGAAACCAGTACGGCATCGCCTGTATCCAACAACCCTTTTGTGCAACAGCTTGATAAAATTGACACTCGCAATTTTACCATTGCAGAGATTGAACGCTCACACTACGCCATTGCTCGTAAACTTAAAGACATGCTTTTGGCAGACGGCGTTGCTCAAAGCTCGTCAGGTATCAGTGCAGACGATGTGGGCGTGCTTTTACGCGTCAATTCTGACACGGGCTTTGAAAAAGGGTCAGCGGTTCTTAGCGAAACAGGGCTTAAAATCATGGAAGATGTGCTTAGTATCTTAAACGATTATAATCTGTTCCTTGTGGCGCGCGGACATGCCGATGACCTTGAAGTGGACAGTGAAAGCCCCTACCCCTCCGCCTGGGAGCTGTCAGGAGCACGGGCAGCAGCAGTTGCCAGATACCTTGTGGAGAACGGTGTAAAACCTTCGTCAATCCGCGCTGTTGGTTATGCAGACACAAGGCCGCTTGAACCTGGCGTGCATCCTGAAGCCTTGGCCAAAAACCGCCGCGTGGAATTTTATTTCCACAGACCTGAGGTTATGTCGTACGGTGTTGTCTACTAACGCAGGGGCTTAAAAGGGGCCGTATGCGGCGTCAGAAGGTTTTTTGTAGAACGGCATAGGAGGCTTTGGTCCATGCCGCCCTACAAAAAATCTTCTTCCTTGCCTCCGACCCCTTTTGAGCCCCCTGCCCCTTGCATAAAATGAAGGTTGGGGGAACGTGAAAAACCACTCTAAATGTTTTAAGTAGCGCGAAGCGCGACCACTAGAACAAGAGCGCAAGCGACAGCGCAGTGCATGAAAAAAGACATGGTTGTCAGCCTGACACTTTTTGCCTTGTCATGAGAGCATGGGGTAAACCATAGCAGACACATACAGCTTTTTTCATGCCATTTTACGCCCTTGCGCACTTTTTCTTGCTAGGGTATTGTGCGTGAGGTGCAAGGTTGCCACACAAAAGGCACATGTTGCCAAGCGCTTGATTGTATTTTTACAAAACAGTATCGAGCAATGCCTAACTGCCAGATAACAAAAGACATGCATTGCGCAACAAGGACAACACCATGGAATTTTTTGATAAAGCTGAAACGTGGGATAGAGCAACACTTGAAGACGTTCAGCTGGTACGCTTAAAAGCCACCCTTGAGCAGGGCCGCAAGTCACCATTTCTTGCCAAGCGTTTGGCAGAGGCAGGAGTGTGCGCAGAAAATGTCACATCTCTTGATGATATCCGTCGCATCCCTTTTACTACCAAGGATGATTTGCGCTCCCAATATCCCTATGGTTTGGCGTGCGTGCCCGAATCTTCCTTTGTGCGCATGCATTGTTCAAGCGGTACCACGGGCACGCCTGTGGCCATTTGTCATACGCAAAAAGACTTGAATACTTGGAGCGACCTTATGGCGCGCAGTCTGCACATGGCAGGCGTTCGTTCAAAGGATGTGTTTCAAAACATGTCAGGTTATGGACTTTTTACCGGCGGCCTTGGTATTCATTACGGAGCCGAACGGCTTGGCTGCATGACTATTCCTGCCGGAGCCGGCAACACCAAGCGTCAAATAAAACTTATTCGCGATTTTGGCACCTCTGCCGTGCATATTTTGCCGTCCTATGCTTTAGTTTTGGCAAACACATTACAAGAAATGGGCGAAGATCCCGAAAGCCTGCCCTTGCGCATTGCTGTTGTGGGTGCAGAACCATATACTGATGAAGTAAGACGCCGTATTGAAACACTTTTTGCAATGAAAGTGTTCAATTCCTATGGCCTTACCGAAATGAACGGCCCGGGCGTTGCCATGGAATGTCAGGAACAATACGGCATGCACATATGGGAAGATGCCTATTTTGTAGAAATTGTTGACCCTGAAACGGGCAAACATGTAGCCGATGGTGAGGTTGGCGAACTTATCATCTCCACCTTATGCCGCGAGGGCATGCCTGTTTTGCGCTACCGCACGCGCGATCTTACCCGTTTTATTCCTGGGGTTTGCCCTTGCGGGCGAAATCACCGCCGCCTTGATCGGATGCTGGGTCGCTGTGACGATATGATCATCTTAAAAGGTGTAAATATTTATCCAATGCAGATAGAGCGCGTCCTTATGGGCTTTCCGGAAGTTGCGCAAAACTACCTTATTGTGCTTGAGCGTGAAGGCGTTAAAGAAGACATGTCTGTACAAGTTGAAGTACGCAAAGAATATTTTGTGGATGACATGCGAGTATTACGCGATTTGCAAGAGCGCATAGCCAGAACTTTGCGCGACGAAATATTGGTCACACCAAAAATCGAGCTGGTGCAGCACAATTCGCTTCCCCAAGAAGAAGGCAAGGCCAAACGCGTGAAAGATTTACGAGGATAGGTGGCTGAAAAAGGGCACTATGCAAGAAAGTGGCTACCATCAGCCTTTATAACCATGAAGCCTTGCAGCCAAAGTAGGTGTAGGGTTCCCCCTATTCTTCCATGACAAACAAAAACACGCCAACTGACGCCGCATACGCCCCCTTTTCAGCCAAAAGGCAGGGGACTCAAAAGGGGGCGGAGGCAAGAAAGCAGACAATTTGGGGAGGGGAGTGGGGTTC
>CAYJIX010000010.1:5752-30657 GCA_964370375.1 uncultured Desulfovibrionaceae bacterium
CCCCATGACCCGACAAAAATTGTTTGCTGACGCCGCATACGCCCCCTTTTCAGCCAAAAGGCAGGGGGCTCAAAAGGGGGCGGAGGCAAGAAAGCAGACAATTTGGGGAGGGGAGTGGGGTTCTTCCCCCCATGACCCGACAAAAATTGTTTGCTGACGCCGCATACGCCCCCTTTTCAGCCCCCTGCAAAGGATACTGTATGGAACTGATACTAGCCAGCCTCTTTCTTGGCTTACTTTGTGTTGTGCTATTGCTCAACCTTTTTTCGTTGCCTGCCAATTGGGTCATGTTGATTTTGGTGTTTGCTTGGCGGTTTTTGCATCCAGCGGGCGATACCTTAACGATAAGCTTTTTCTTTGGCCTTGTGGGGCTTGCTTTAGTTGGGGAGCTGGTGGAATTTATTGCGCAGGGCTGGGGGTCAAAACGTTATGGTTCCACAACCGGCGGCATGTGGGGCGGACTTCTTGGGGCGTTTGTCGGCGCGTTTTTGGGCCTAACCTTTTTGTTTGGCTTTGGCGCGTTGATTGGAGCCCTTGCAGGCGCATGGCTTGGCTGCTATCTGGTAGAATTTTCACGAGGGCGCGACTCTGTTGAAGCAGCACGGGCTGCCAAGGGCGCGCTTGTGGGCCGTTTTTTGGGCATTGTGGTTAAATGTTCCATTGGCGTTATCATGCTTGGCATGGTGTATGATGCCATTTGGCCCGGGGTTTTGCCGTCCTTGCAGCTGCCTTTGCCACAACCTGTGCCACAACCTGTGCCAACGCCACCTTCTGTGACGCTGTGATATAAAGGATGATACGTCGCCTGGCTTTCGCCAACTGCTGATATTACGCAATTAGGGAGCAGCAATGACCTGCTGCTCCCTAATTTTTTATGCGTTGCATTATTTTATGAGCGTTGCGCCTGTGCATACATTGAAGGCAATTTGGGAATTTTGGGCAAAGATAAGGATTGGCCCGATGGTTTTTCTGCCTTTTTAGGCGTTTCATTTATGCTAGGTGTGGGAACAACGGCAGATTTTGGCGCAGCTTGGGCCTCAGAATTTGCAGGTTGGGCTGCTTGAATTGGCTTTGCAGGTGCCTGCACGGCGGCAGGCGCAATACTCTCTTGACTGCTTTGCAAGGGTGCCGTTTGAACATTTTGGTTAGCATACACCTCTTGCGGTGCTATTGCTTGCGACATGCTGACTATTTTGGGCGGATCTTGTTTTGCATGCTGCGCCATGAGCGTGCTAACGTTGTTTTCGGAAGCAAAGGCTGCATTTTTATACGCCGATTTGCCCATATTACGGTGCGCGCCCATGGGTGTTATTGCCCCTCCAAGGGGTGCGCCGCGCTGGGCGCTGTTGCTGACGGGTTTATGTTTGGCCACAATGCTTTCGCCAGCAGTTTTCGCTTCCGGCGTGTGTACAATTTGGGCATACGCGTTGCGCAATCCGCTCAGCACATTAATAACGGTATCAAGGGCTTCAATATCCATGCGCATATTGGCTTCAAGGAGCTTGCTTGAGCAAAAAAGGTAGAGCTGAGCAAGATTTTTTGCAAGCTCGCCCCCTGCATTCACATTGAGCGAAGCTGTAAGTTCACTAATGACATCTAGGGCTTTGGATATAAGCATACCTTTGGCTGCATAATCTTTTTCCTGCATTTTTTCTTTGGCCTGCGCCAAAAACTTGAGGCCCCCGTCATAGAGCAAGAGCAAAAGCTCACCTTGCCCCACGGTGCTAACTTGAGTTTGGAAATAGATTTGACTTGCCTTCATCATGGCATTAGATCCTTTATTAACTTACTTCTTTACCCTGAAATGGGTTGTAGCTGTGATAACGAGCTGGCATTGGCCTGCATCTGCATATCATATTGACCAAGCACCACATCAAGACGTGCGAACAAATCGCGCTGAGTGGCTTCCCAACGAGCAAGGCGGTCTTCTTCCTGTTCGATTTTTAAATCAATGCTTTCCATGATATCAGCATAGTTATCCATGATGACCTGCAACGGGCCACGCTCAGGAGCAACGGAACCCGGGTCATTCTTGATGGAATCCATGGAATCATTTTTCAGCTGATAGCTTAGGGTATCGATAAGCTCTATAGCCTTACCTTGTTTGATACGAACAGTGCCTTCATGGTCACCGTCTGAGGTGTCCAAAATGGTAATGCTAAGGCCTTTCCCCGGGCCTTCTGATAGGGTATACTGGTTGCCCCCTGTATGTTCTGCCTTCACATTGCCAATATACACATCGCCGATCACACCGCCTGCAACCGAATAATCGACATCATAAATACCGGATTCAGTGGTACCTTCTAAGGCGTTGTTATAAATAAATTTGGTGGAATCTGACTGACCTGATTTACCGGCTATGAGCTCGGCAACGGCATAAGCATCCTTCTCAAGGGCTTCGTCAAGGGATATATAGGGCGAATCAGGGTCAAGCGTATCTTCTTCTAAAATAATCAACTGACCAAAAGTGGGACTGCTGTCGTCGGCGTCTATTTGGATACCAATAGAGCTTAGTGCGGCAAACATATCACCATTGCCGTCTTCATCTTGACGAACAAATCCCACACCAAGGCCCGTGGCTATGGTTTTGAGCTCAGAATTAAGAAGCTGAACCCCATAGTTACCGGTCAAAACCGATCCCGAGCTGGTGTACTGGGTGGCGTAAAGGGTGTCGCTCTCTTCTTCATCGGTGCTTTCTTCCACCTTGGTCAAGTTCTGAAAACTAACCAATAGCGTATTTATGGTTTCAACAAAATGCTCTACATTTTCACGCACTTTGCTTGTATCTGTCGTAACAGTAAGCGTGGCTGAACCCACAGACGTTAAATTGATGGTCATGCCTTCAAACACTTCGGTAAGCTCGTTACTGCTTGAGGTGAAGGTCACATCAGTTAAACCGTTGATAGAAAATTCTGCATCTTGAGCCGCACGGCTGTTCCAGCCGGAAGTAGGATCAAAGCCCGGAACTGTGGTTTCTGGATTGATGGTGATGTTATAATCTGCTCCGGTATCTTTACCTTGCAGCTGAAAAATATAGCCGCCGCCGCTATGGATCAACGTGGCTTGAACCCCAGGGTTATTGGGGTCTTTGTTGATTTGATTGACCATCCCTTCAAGGGTCATGCCTTTGGGGACAAGCACCTCAATATCTTCGCCATTATAGTTGTAGGCAAACGTCGTCATGTCTGCCCCGTCAAGGGGGGCAACAACGGTTTCTTTACTCTCAAAAGTAGTGGCAGTTAATGTATGAACAGAGTTGGTAGCAAGCTTTTGAACATCTACCTCATAGGTGCCCTCAGCAACGTCAGAATCAACATCAGCTGTGGCCACGGTAGAGTTACTGCTAGTCGCTGTCTTGGTCAGCATCTCATTCATGGTGTTGATGTCTTCTAAGGCGTTCATGGCATCAGTACATGCCGTTACAAGCTCGTCAAGGGCGTCATAACGCTCTTGCCAATCTTCACGCCATGCGATGTAGCGATCCCTAGGGATAGACTCGATGCTTTTAAGCTCTTCTATCAACGCCTGAAAGTCAGTGCCGTTGCCTAGCCCTGCAAAGGAAATTCCACCTGAGATATAATCTGACATACCTACACCTCAACAAAAAAGGAAGTTTTTACCGCATAAGAATGCTACTAAATGTAAGCAAATTTAATGCCAGCTTACCGTGAATACATCACGAACTTCCTATAACCACGACCAAGCTGTACCTCTCTTATCGGCATATCTGTGAAAATCTTGAGGGTATGGAGAAATAGTTATGGATAGGGCTAACTGCGGTAGTTTCAAAATACCGCAAAACAAGGCAACGCACGTCATGGCCGGATTACCTGACCACTAACCACTACATACTGACCACTAAACACCACCCGACCCTCTTGCTTAACCTAGCCCATCCTTGCTATCATCACGCTGTTTTGAGCCACACTACATCACAAGGGACACAATCATGGCGTTATGGAGTTTACAAGGGGTCAGTTTGCACCTTGGGGGAAAAACCCTCTTGGACAACGTGGATTTGCATGTGGAAAAAGGGGAACGCGTCTGCCTTGTGGGTCGCAACGGTACAGGAAAATCGTCGCTTATGAAGTTGCTTTACGGCGAACTTACCCCTGATACGGGCGAAATACACCGTGCCCCCGGTGAAAAAATCGGCTACATGGGGCAAGATGTCCCCACATCTTGGCAAGGCCCTGTGTTTGGCGTTGTGGCAGCCGGGCTTGGACAAAAGGGCGAAATTTTGGCAGCCCTGCACCTTGCCTCTATGGGGATGGACCACCTTGTGCCTTCACATTTGCAAGGACAGATTCAAGGCATGCTTGATAGCGGTGAAGGGTGGGAGCAGCATGGTGAAGTTCTTGGCATTATTAACCAATTACAACTTGATCCCGATGCCTTATTCCAAAACCTTTCCGGTGGATCTAAACGCAGGGCCACATTAGCTCGCGCGCTTTTAGCGTCTGAAAATCTGCTTTTGGATGAACCCACAAACCATTTGGACATCGGCACCACGATCTGGCTTGAAGATTTTTTATTGCGCCGTGCCAAAACGCTTTTTTTCATCAGCCACGACAGGATGTTTGCCGAACGTTTAGCCACACGGGTTGTGGAAGTGGATAGGGCAAAAATCTACAGCTATGACGGCAGTTTTGCCGCCTTTGTAGAACGGCGTGAAGAGCGTTTAACCACAGATGAGCGGCACAACGCTTTGTTTGACAAAAAATTAGCACAAGAGGAAGTTTGGATAAGGCAAGGCATTAAAGCCCGTCGCACTCGTAACATGGGCCGCGTTCGTGCCCTTGAGGCGTTGCGAAGTGAGCGTGCCGCGCGCCTTGCTCGCACAGGCAGTGCCAAGCTTGTGGCACAAGAAGCCGAACGGTCAGGAAAAATGGTTATTGAAGTCACAAACGCTTCTTTCAGCTATCCTGACGGTTATAAGGTTTTAACGGATGTTTCAGCCATTATTCAGCGCGGCGACCGCATCGGCATTGTGGGCAACAACGGTACAGGCAAAACCACGTTGTTAAAACTTCTTTTAGACGAACTTCAACCCACAAGCGGTGCCATCCGCCACGGAACGCGCCTTAACATTTTGTATTTTGACCAGTTACGAGCCAAACTAGATCCGGAAGTTTCTGTCATGGACAGCATTGCCGATGGCAACGACGCTGTGATTATTGACGGCAATCAACGGCATGTCGCCGGCTATCTGAGGGATTTTTTGTTTGAAAGCCATATGTTGCGTGTGCCTGTTAAAACGCTTTCCGGCGGCGAACGTCACAGGCTTTTACTGGCAAAGCTGTTTACAAAACCTTCCAATGTTTTGGTCATGGACGAACCAACCAACGACCTTGACATGGAAACATTGGAATTATTAGAAGAAATGCTGGCAGGATATGGCGGAACCGTGCTCATGGTCAGCCATGATCGCCGCTTTTTGGACAATTTGGTCACAGGCATACTGGCTCTTGAGGGGGACGGGCATGTTCGTTCGTATGTGGGCGGCTATACCGATTGGCTGCGCCAGCGCGAACCTTTGGAAAAAAAAGCAGAATCCATAAAAGCTGCTGCCGCCCCTGCCTCTGTTAAAAAACCGGCGCAAGACAAGCTTTCCTTTAAGGAACTGCGTGAAAAAGAAGAGCTTACAAAAGAACTGGAACAGCTTCCGAATAGACTGGCAACCCTTGAAGCTGAACAGCAAAACTTTGAAACAACCCTTGCCGACCCTAACGTGTACGCGCGTGATCCAAACCTTTTTGAGGCAGCAACAAAAGGCATTGTCCGCCTTGCCGACGAAGAACAAGCCCTTTTGGAACGCTGGGAATACATTGAGGAGCGCCTCACCGTGCTCAATGCAAAAAAAGGCTAACAGCTTTAAATAGACTAAAAAAGCTAGATACTTGCTTGAAATAGTAGCTTTATAGCAAAAAATGTGCACATTCCCTTGTCGGGAACAAAGCATAAAATGCGAATGTTGGGCCATCGTAATTGGAGGAACCCAATTTTTTGGCATTTCCTATAATAGTAGAAGGGCGCAGGTTTTTTTTCAGCTTCTTCGCATGGCTCGCTCAAGGCTTTGCACCCAAAGCCTTGCAAAGCCTTCCTGCTCTACCATACCGCGTAAAACAGGATGACACGTATAGCCAGCTGCCATGAGCTGTGATTTCCATGATGTGTCGTCATCGCCTGCCATATCATTTAAAGCATGACTGCCAATAACAGCCAAAAGCGGCAAAAGCCATACGGTTGTAATGTTGTGCTGTTCAAGTTCTGCCAGCACATGCGCAAGGTCAAGGGATCCGCTCATTGTGCCAAGCCAGACATAAGGATCAAGCCCTCTCACGCACGTTGCCAATTGCCCATACCAGGCATCAGAGGTATGGCGCGTACCATGCCCCATAAAGACAACAGCTTCGTGGGGGCGGCGTTCAGAAGGCAATCCAGCCAACATGGCTTTAGCCACATGTTCCATGGCATCAGGGCGGCAGTTTTCGTCAAGCAGTGCACACCCCACACGTAAATCTGTAAAAAGCTCTTGTGTTTTAAGGGCTTCTTTGCATACCTCACCGTATTCAAAGCCTGCTAACAGGTGCAAAGGCTGCACAGTAACATGGGTGAATTTTTCAAAGGCCATGCGCTGCAAGGCTTTGTGCACAGAATCGGTTTTTTTTCGGGCTTTGGCCAGGCGACTGCGCATAGCAAGGGACGTAAAGGCCCAGCGCACAGGAATATTTGGCACTTGCGTGCGCACAAGAGCCTCAAAATTACGTAACGTAGCTTGTGCCGTAACAGAACTTGCCCCATAGGCTGCCAGCAAAATACCGTACCTTGTGTCATTCAACGCCATATTTTTGCACCGTTTTGGGTTTGTGGTATAAAAACCGCCTTGTATGCAGGCTTCATTTTTTTTGTATAAAGGATCACGCCCTAAGGCAAGGCATTGAGAGGGCTTTTATCAGGCTGTTCAAAACGTGGTGAGAATATGCCTACAAAGAAATCCAGCGCAAACACTACATGCGCACCATGAACACGGGCAGTTTTTTCGCTCAAGCTGTTTTTTTCAGATTTCGCCCACGGCTTAGGGCACAGCCAATGGCTGCAAGGTTAAAAAGCCCAAAAAGTATAAGGTCAAACCGCATGCTTTGTAAAAAGGCGTCCACATTTTCTGTACTTGGCGGCGCGTCATTAAGGAAATACCCAAACGTAGCACTGATAATGGCTGCATTGATAAGGGCACCTGCGTTACGAATGGTTCCTGTAAGGCTTGCCGCTTGGCCTACATATTTTTGGCCGGCACTTTCAAAAATAACTGTGGTATTGGGTGCTGCAAAAAGGCTCATGCCAAGTCCAAGGACGATTTGCGTTGCTGTAAAAAATGGTAAAGAATCCCCCTTACCCAAAAAGGCCGCAGAGCATAGCCCCACACCGCAAAGGCATATACCAATGGCGCTGATACGGCTTGCGCCATATGTATCGGCAAGCCTGCCTGCCATAGGTGTTGTGAAAGATTGCACCACAAATTGCAAGGAAAGGTAAAGCCCTACAGTGGCAAGCTCCATCCCATGAATGAGCTGTAAGTACAAGGAAAAAAATATAAGCATGCCAAATATCGCACTATAATTGATAAGCGCAGCTAAAAGCGAAAGAGTGAGCACCCTATTATGCGCAAAAAGCCGAATGTCAAGAAGCGGATATTTGGCGCGTAATTCCATACGCACATACAACACCAAAAAACACAATCCTGCAAAAAGCAAGGAAAAACCAACAGTTGAATCCTCTTGCAAAAAGGTACTGCCTATGGTCATGGTACCGATACTCACGGCATAGATGAGCGCACCTTGAACATTAAAGGGTTCTCCTTTTCCGTTAAACCACTCTGTTTTAACCATAAAAAGCATGTATGCCCATAACATGGCAGCGCAAGCAGCAGTGCTCCAAAAAAAATACTGCCACGCCAAAACACTGCTAATAAGACCGGACAACGTGGGGCCGCAGGCAAGGCCGGCATAGGCTGCTGCTGTAACAAAACCAATATATTGTCCTCGTTTTCCCTCCGGCGCAATGAGCGCAAGGATGGCAAAGGCGCTGGTACCGTACATGCCAGCTCCAGCCCCTTGAACAAAGCGCAAAACATGCATGTGCAGGATGGAGTCAAGAAATCCGATCACAAAAGTGGTAACCGTATAGATACCAATGCCTATGCAGAACATACGCCGCCGACCCCAAATATCGCCCATGCGCCCTGTAACGAGCTGAAAAATAACAAGCCCAAGGGTATAATAGGTAGCGATAAGGCCCAATTCCTTTGCACTTGCCTTTGTTGTTATGCCTATGGGGATAAGGATAGAGCTCACCCCTGCAAGCATAAAGGGTAGAAAAAATTGTGCAAAACAAAGGGCGATGAGCAAATAATGCGGATTTTTTGGTTTTTCCATGTGCTTGCGTATGCCTTATTGCTGCATGGTGGTGCACAAAAAAAGGGTTTGTTCACATAGGTATAGATGCAAAACGTTTATCAGGCTGATCTTCTGGCTATGCTTTATAAGGCAGTTATGCTGTTGTTTTTTTAGGACGAGTTTTACTTTCAACAATCGCAGTAAGGCGTTGTTTTTGCATTTCTTTTCGTTGTTCTCTGGCAGAGGCAAGAAGTTTTGCACGCTGCCGTTCAAACACAAGTGTTGTCCTTAACGCGGCAACGCCAAGTGATGTGGCGGTGATGACCAAAAAAAGGACTTTTTGCAATTGCCAATGGTTGGCTTTGACAAGTTCCTGCAACCAACCAAGGCCGATTTGATTGCCAAAAAGCAGGATCGTAGGCACACAGATAAGGCTGACAAGAAGCAGGCCCATTTCGATCCAAAAAAAGGTTTTCCCAAGGATAAGCGCGTATAGGGTAGAATCGCGTACCATGCGTAAAAAGCGTAAGCGTTTTTCAAGCTTTTCAAGGGTGGCAACCATGGTAGGAATGTGGGATAGGGCTTTTTTAAAGGCTTCTGGCGTGTTAAAGTTTGCCCCAAAAGCCCACGAAAGGATGGTTGCACAATTGTTAAAATCCCGATTAAAATCCACAAGGATCCGTGGAAAAGGAAACCATGATGATTCATCGCGGATCCCTTCAAGGATGGAAAGGTATTTTTTATAGCGTGCTTTGATGTTGTCCACTTCAACTTGGATTTGTGTGGAAATATCATTTTCTACAACAGGCCGTAATTGAACTATTTTTAAAAAAGCCATGTAGTTTGTGATGGCAGAAAGCTGTTGCAATTCCTTAATACGTTCACGAAAAAGGCGTGCAACAGGGTGATCGCTATCAAACCAGGTGTCCAATTCGTCAGAAAGGCGCTGGATATGCGTTTGCTCTTCATTTTTTTTGCGTTGTGCCTCATCCCATAAAGGGTGCAATGAAGTGAGCAAAACAAGGTGCCCGCGCTCAAGCTCTGGGTCAATAAGAAAGCGATTGAACGTGTTTGGTGTTTGTTCAATAAGCTGATGCATGGGCAGCTGCACCTGCTCGGCAAAGCCCATTTTAACGCGGCACACAATTTGCCTATAATCGGCGTCAGTCCATTGGGGATTTATGCGGACAATTTCTTGAAAAATATCCATGGCTTCTGCAGGACGGCCTTGAATTTCCAAAAGCCGTGCGCGCAAATATTGGTGCCAATATTGATGCAGGGCGGACGAACTTAACGCTTCTGCCTCTTTCCAATGTTTATGGGCGCGGTTATAATCGCGCCGCTCTAATGCTGCAAACCCAAGCAAGGTGTGGAGCCTTGCATCCCTTGGGGTGCGTTGAATGGTTTGGGCAACATCGCGTTCAAAGCTGATGTATTCGGTTTCGGCAATTTTTTTAAACCGCTCAAGCAAGGCCCAAGCCGGACTGTCGTCTTTGGGCAAATATTTTCGTTCGCCCCCTTCCTCTGCTGAGGGTTTGACAAAGGTTCGCGACGTTGAAAGCCAAATATGCTCAATAGCACGCAATTGGGCCGGCAAGTTGATTTCAAATATGGAGCGAACAAGGGTGCCTGTATTGCCAACAGCATGAAGCCAGGTGTCAAAGGCTGCAGCACCGTGCTCAAGCAGGCCCACTTCAACCTCTCTGAACGCCTCATTGATGCTTTCAAAATTGAGCGTTTCAAAATGTTCCCACACATCGTGTTCGTGGCAGGCCAGTTGCTTTGTGGGGCAATTATTATGGGTGTGGTTGCGAACACCACAATAAAAACACTGCTCACCCTCCCCTATTACAAGCTGTTCTGCCACAAGCACAGGAATAAAACTGCCTTCGCTCATATCCGCATCGCCAAGGGATACGGTACACCAGCTATCCATGGTGGTTTGGGTGGCAGAATAGTGCAGGTCTGTGATGCCAAAATTTTCACCAAGCAAAAAGGCGTTACGGTAGCTCATGTAGGGATGATTGGGCATGAGGTTATCCCACTTGATACCGATTTTTTGTGGCAGATCGTTACTAAAATTCAATCCTTTACGATCAATCACAACGCTGACGCAAGGCCAGTGCTCCTCATTGTTTGCTTTGGATTCGCTTAAAAGTTGTAATATGTCTTTGGACCACAGGCGTAAATGGCGCAAATTGTCCAAGGGGGTCATGACAAAATAGTCATGGGTTAAGAATTTAAGTTTATGCTTTTTCATGAGCGCCTCTATGGCGCGAAGCATGGTGTGCCAGCCCTGCTGAAAACGCTTGTCCAAGGGATTGCCAAGGGGCCGCAAAAGAGCGTACCAGCCTTGTGACGAGGTGTAAGGAAGCCTTGCGTCCGCATCAAGAATTTGCCAAGATGCAGAGGCCATGCCCCTAGGTTCCGGTTTTGGTGTAAAGGAGATGCCGGGAAGATTGCCTGCGTT
Organism: uncultured Desulfovibrionaceae bacterium; assembly: GCA_964370375.1. GTDB lineage: Bacteria > Desulfobacterota > Desulfovibrionia > Desulfovibrionales > Desulfovibrionaceae > CAYJIX01. The sequence continues at coordinate 16,619 of CAYJIX010000010.1, forward strand.
TTCAAAAACCTTAGGGTGTACCCAAATAAGCAGTTTTGGCGGAATCAGGATTTCTTGCTGAATGAGGCTTGCGTCAAACGCTAAGGACATATCGCGGCGCACGCTCAATTGCAGGCGTGTCGGCAAGGCCTGAATGTTGACAGACAACGTGTTAAATTGGGCCCATACCGCAAGGCGCGCCAAGGCTAAAAACACGTCGTTGCTAAAAAAGAACCACATGGCTTGATTGCGAGTGCTTACAATGCTCATGCCGCCGTAATCTTGCAGAGTTTGAATAACGGCAGGGTCAAGGTCGCCCTCCCAAGTAATCCAAAGGGCGGTCCCGGGTGAGCTCATGTGAAAGTCTTTTATAGGCGGCAATTGTTCAAGCAGTTCTGATATGGCGTGCATGAATCCAACCTTTAGGTTATGTGAGAGCACATATGGATACAACTAAAATATTAGCAGAAATAAAACAACGTCCCGGGTTTACTGACCATGTGGGCATGATACTGGTACATAACGGTGTTGTACGCGGCTGGTCGCGTGATGACCATAAGAAAGTACAACGAGTCCTTGTAACACCTAACCTTGAGCGCATGCAAAGTATATGCCGTAGCCTAGAACACAATCCCGGTATATTTTGTATTCACGCAGAGGCTGCCGCAGGCGAACTCAAACCGGGCGATGATTTGCTGTTTTTAGTGGTGGCGGGCGATATCCGCGAACACGTAAAGGCAACCTTTGCTGAACTTTTGGAACGCATTAAAGCAGAAGCTGTCGTTAAACAAGAAATTTTTGAGTAAAAATCATCACATCATTGGGCATGAGCCCCTGCGTGACCAGTCGTTCAAAAAACTTTTTTTGGCTTGCTTGTCCGGCTCTCTAAAAACACGCCCATACCCCTTGTTGCGTCGGCAGGCAAAACACGCGTTGACTGCTAAAACTGCGTACTCCCAATTTTTTGTACAGGCCTTATGCCCATACTTTTTACTACCATAACCGACACCCCATACCAATACATAAAAATGCATAAAAAAGCTACACCTAACAGGCTCCCTCAAAAATGCAATCTGTACCGCCAAAGCTCTTTTTGGGGCTAGCCTGCTGTGGCAAGGTTTCAACTCTCATCTCTTGTACTGTCACTCCAAAACAAGCTGCGCATCGCCATCTTCCACATGTCCCACAAGCCAGAAAGGCTCGCCAAGCTGAGCAAGGCGCTCAAAAGCTTCATCCACACGCTCAGACGGCACAGCAAGCACAAGCCCGCCAGAGGTTTGCGCATCAAAGGTAAGCATGGCTTTAAGCTCGTTCACATTCGCTGCCTGAACGGTAAGGTTGGCACAATGATCGCGATTGGCGTAACTGCCGGCAGGCACTAAGCCAAGGTCTGCAAAATCAAGAACATTGTCCATAAAAGGCAAGGCCTCTACCTGTAGCACGACGCGCTTTTGCGAAGCTTTTGCCATTTCCAAAAGGTGCCCGCCAAGGCCAAATCCTGTAATATCTGTAGCGGCTTGTAGCTTCATAGCGCGAATAACCTCGCTGCCGTAGCGATTTAAGCGCGTGGCCCAACGGTAGAGCTCATCCTCTGCCTTATCACTGCCGTGCCATTGTGCCTTGATGGCTGTTGCCAAAACCCCTGTGCCCAAGGGTTTGGTCAAAACAAGCGCGTCTTTTGCGCGCAACCCACTATTTTTTGCCACAATATCTGGATCAATATAGCCTGTAACGGCAAGGCCGTACTTTATTTCGCCGTCTTCTAAGGTATGCCCACCTGCAAGCACAGCTCCGGCTTCGGCCATTTTTTCAAGTCCTCCCAAAAGCATCTCACGCAACATGTCCAAAGGGCAACATGAAGTGGGAAAACCTACAATATTCATGGCGCACCACGGCTCACCGCCCATGGCATAAACGTCAGACAAAGCATTGGCCACGGCTACTTGACCAAATTTTCGGGGATCATTGCCAATGGGAGCAAGAATATCAACAGTTTGCACCAAAGCTTTGCCCATAGGAGGCGTGCGCACAATGACAGCGTCTTCATTGTGTTCAAAGCCGTGCACAATGCGCTCTTCTTGATTTGAAAGCACAGGCAACGAGGCTAAAAGTTGCTCCAGCACCGCCGGAGGCGTTTTAGCTGCTCAGCCGGCTGCCTTGGCCCAATCCATAAGGCGCACGGAAGTTTTTTTCATAGACATTCTTGTCAACCGTTAGTAAAACTTTTATTGATAAACCTAAAAAAATATCTGTTAATATGAAGATACAGCAGTTGGCCCAAAACTTCCGCCTTGGTCCAACTGCTTCATATAACAAGGTTAATAGCCTTGTAGCAGATCGTCAGTCTGTTTTTAATCGTCGTTGGGACGGATGGTTAAAACTGGGCATTTGGAGTTTTTCACTACCTTTTCTGCCACAGAACCAAAAAGGATAAGGTCAATACCTTTGCGTCCACGGGTACCCATGACAATGATATCTGCGTTTTCTGCATCAGCTAAGGCCAAGATTTCTTCAGCAGCATAGCCAACAACCACTACGCCTTTGGCCTCAACCCCTTGGAAGGTTTCCGCCACAAAATCAGCCATGGAACGTTCTGCTCCGGAAACGATTTCGCCTACAAAGCTGTCAATGGTGTTGGGTGGCACATGAAAACCCGTGTACTGGGTTAGCGTAGGGGCCGCATATACTGCTATGATAGTTCCTTTAGAGACTTTCGCCAAGGATATGGCATAATCAGCCACTTGTTGACTTTGCTCAGACAAGTCAAGGGCACAAATGATTTTTTTAAACTCTTGCATAACGAACCTCCTCAAAACATCTGTTATGAATGTGTGGTGCCATAGGTTGCGGTTTTTGTTACAAAAGCATCCAATACAAGCATACATAGAATAGCCTATCTAGTCAATGAAGGCAAGCTGCTGATAAAAAGGGGTAAAAGGCACGCAAGGCACCCAAAAAGCCTTACCCAAAAACTGCCCTCAAAAAACGCTTGTTTGCCTTTTTGCCTGCCACGCTGGCACGTTCAAAAAAACTGCGACAAAAAAGCCCTGCTTGTCAGCTAAGGCACAACCTTGTATACCAAAAGCATGAAAACACAACGAGCACCCATTCGTGAACTTAGCCCGGAACTATGCAACCAAATAGCTGCCGGCGAAGTGGTGGAACGCCCTGCAAGCGTGGTCAAAGAACTTGTCGAAAACAGCCTAGACGCCGGAGCAACCCAGATTGAAGTTGTGCTGGAAAACGGCGGTCAAACCTGTATTACGGTTACAGACAACGGCATAGGCATCCCCGAAAATGAACTTGAGCTTGCCGTAACGCGCCATGCCACCAGCAAAATAGTGACCATGGAAGATGTTTGGAAAATCCGCTCCTTTGGCTTTAGGGGAGAAGCCCTGCCAAGTGTGGCCTCTGTCTCGGTTTTTCATATTGAATCGGCCTTTGCTCCCACCATTGAAGCAGAAGGCACGGGGGCTTTTTTGCGCATGTCACAGGGAAAAGTGGCAGAGCGTGGCCCGTCAGCAAGGCGCGTGGGCACGCGCATTGAAGTGCGCGATCTGTTTTCCACAGTGCCGGCACGGCTCAAATTCCTAAAAACCCCTGCCACTGAACTTAAACGCTGTCAGGACATGCTGTTGCGTTTAGCCCTTGTGCGCACGGATGTGGGTTTTCGTCTGCTTGCAGGAACACGCGAAGTTTTTTCCTTTTCTGAAAAAGAGGACCTGCCTACAAGACTGGCTAAGCTTTGGCCTGAACAGCTTGTGCAGGCGCTTTTACCCTTTGACCGAACCCATGACGGCATCCGCGTATGGGGCCTTGCATCGCCACCGCATCAAAGCCAAGTGCGCGGCGATCGCATGTATCTGCATGTTAACAACCGTGCGGTGTCTGACAAGCTCCTCTTACGTGCTGCACGCGAAGCCTATAAAGGACGCCTGCTGAGCAAAGAATATCCGCAACTTGTCCTTTTTGTTGAGGTGCCGCCAAACGAAGTGGATGTAAACGTGCATCCGGCAAAATCTGAAGTGCGTTTTTTGGACGAACGCAGCGTTTTTGTGAGCGTATTACGCGCCATAGAGGACGCTGTCAGTCGCCCCCTTACGGCGGATCAGGTGGTGATTGCCCCCCACGCTCATGCAGCGCCCAATCCTTCTCACACATCCGGTTCTTTTCACACGCCTAGAGAGCAAATGCCCGTACAACCTAAAGGGTTTTGGGGTATGGCTGACGAAGATGTGCCCATCATGCAACGCCAAGAACAAACACATGAGCCCCTACAAACTGTGGCTGTTGTTGCACAAGCTGAGGATCAAGATTTTTTGGGCGCAACTCAAATGGTCGATACAGACATGCCAAAGCACGGCAGTTTTGCCCCTAGCCTTGGCGAAGCCGCGAGGGACTATACAGATACAAACAACGACGTGCTGCCTTTTGACAGTGCTTTGGACGCTGCACGCGCGGCATACAATAACGAGCAAACAGCACCTGCCCCCTTTGTGCACGCGCAATCTGTTCAACCACAAGACAGCGCCAATACCTTGGAATACCTTGGTCAGATCGACAATACCTACCTGGTACTGCGTCAAAAAGATTCTGTATCCGATTCCTTATTGGTGATCGACCAGCACGCCGCCCATGAACGAATCATTTTGGAAAGGTTGAAAAAAGGCAGCATGCAACAACAGGCAAGGCCCTTGCTTGCGCCTTTGGATATGACGTTGCACACAGCAGAAAGCACTAGGATTCAGGAGCTTTGGGATTCTTTTTCCAAATTGGGATTTGAGATGCGCTTAGAGGGGCAAGTTCTTCAACTTTTGGCAGTGCCGATTTTTTTAAGCAGAGGCGAAGCCGAAGCCTTTTTGCGTGACGCCCTGACAGGGCGACGCGATGACCTTGAAAGCATATGGAGCAGCGCAGCTTGTAAAGCGGCTATCAAAGCAAAACAACAACTCACCGCCGATGAAGTGGCCCATTTGCTTGAACAATGGCTTGCAACGCCAAACCATGAATTTTGCCCCCATGGACGGCCGTGTGTGTTGCGATGGAGTGGGGGGGATTTTGCCACCCTTTTCAAACGACGGGGGTAATGCGTTGAAAAAGGGGCGTATGCGGTGTCAGTGTTGTCTTTTTGTCAGGTCATGGGGGAAGAACCCCACTCCCCTCCAAAAAAACATCACTTCCTAGCCTCCACCCCTTTTTGAACGCATTACCGATTGTTGAAAAAGGGCGTATGCGGTGTCCTTGATCTAGGTTTTGAGGCTGATTTTGTGCCTCATCATAAAATATATCATAGAAAAAATATGCTACTGCGAACACCAACGAGCACTCGTTGAGCAAGGCAAGCTAATAACTCTTCAATACTATTGTATGCCAAACTTTTTAAGCTTGTAATATAAATTTTGTGGAGAAACGCCAAGCTCTTTTGCAGCTAAACTTTTATTGTTTTTATGCTTCATCAACATTTCTGTCAGCAGTTTTTTTTCAAAATGCGAAAGAGCGTCCTGTAAATGCACTTTTTCACTATTTTTTATGTCTTCATTTGCTGAACAAGTAATCTGCTGCAAATGATATTTTGATAAATTTGCCACAGAAAGCCATGTTTCGTCATCCATAAACACAAACATGCCTTCCAAAACATTCATCAATTCTCTGGTATTACCCTTCCAGTCGTACTTCATAAAGAGCTGAAGCAATTCTGCACTTATTCCAACAACCCGTTTTTTATATTTTGTATTGTTCTTTGCAATAAAATGTTCAACAAGAACAGGAATATCATCCTTTCTTTCGCACAAAGGAGAAATACTGATACAAGCAATAGACAGTCGATAAAACAAATCCTGACGGATAGTATTTTCCTTAATGCATACCAATGGATCCTCATTCAATGCAGCAATAATGCGGCAGCTAATAGGGGTTTCGTGTTCTGCACCAAGTTTTCGAATTTTCTTTTCCTGGATGGCCCTTAACAGCTTCACCTGGCACGACATTCCCATTGAATTGAGCTCGTCTAAAAAAAGAGTCCCCCCCCTTGCATGCTCAAAAAGCCCCTTGGTATCGCGTGAATCGGTGAATGCCCCCTTTGTGGTGCCAAAAAGGATGCTCTCTAATAAATTTTCAGGAATGGTCGCGCAGTTAATCGGTACAAAGGGCTCGTCTTTTCTTGAGCTATTTTTATGAATTGTTTGTGTAAAGAGCTCCTTTCCGGTGCCTGTTTCACCTATTATCAAAGCGTCAATATCTGTATGAGCCACATGCTTTGCTTCAAGGATGGTTTGTTGTATGGCGGCACTTTGCCCTATAATTCCTGAAAAATTCGTGTCCATCACATGGGATAATTCTGATTCGCTTCTTTCCAAAATAGTGTTGATTTCAAGCAAAACATTTTCTATTCTGTTCACTTTATTGATGATGCAAAACGAACCCAGAACCTTACCGTCAACAACAATCGGATAATAACTTTGCGCTATGCGCTTCACACTGCCGGAAAATGTAATATAGTCGCTCATTATATTGACTATGGGCCTTGCCGTTTCCATACAGATTAAAAATTTGCTTTTATGCTCTATGTCAAGGCTCATCCCAAAATACAGCTCGCTCACCGAGCGCCCCATGGCATAAGAAACGTCAATACCTTCAAGATCAGACGCTGCTTTGTTGTATCCAATGACCACACCATCTGCATCAGTAATGATAACTCCACTAAAAATATGATCTATTGCAGCGCGATACGCATGCAAGGTTTGCGAAGCAACGTCCATGTTGTACCCTTTCCCCAACTTACAAAAATTTTTTAAATCTTAAAAAAATTTTTATATCATGGCCAAATCCTATGTCAAGCAAGGTTACTTTTATATAGATTATCTATACGCAAGTACACGATACAGCTGAAATATTGTACTATTATAAGCTCGCATAACCCATGAGCATGTCTAAAAAACCTTGTGAAAAAAATCTTTTGGCACTTTTTACATACCAGAAAAAGTGTTTCAAGTAACTCATGATAAAAATTTTATAAAAAAAAGCACAAATGGTACTTCATTTGAACCTCTACCTGCGCATATGCCTTGCTAAAAGGCTTGAAAGTGAAACACGCCTTCGTAAAAATCGCGTTATTTTTTTCCAGCATTTTCAACACATAAGGCGACTAAACGCCTTGCTCCAAAGGACTTTATTGCCTTTTTTGCTGCATCAAAAATATACTTGGAACGGCTTTTGCTTATAGCCAGCAAAAGGCTCAGCAAAAGGAGGTGTGACATGGACGCATTAGCGAATCTATCTGTTATAGATTTTACAACACACATAGCAACAGCCCAAGAACCCTTGGTGGGTGGCGGCAGTACAGCTGCACTAAGCGGCTCGATTAGTGCTTCGCTTATTGGGCTTGTTGGCAAAATTTCAATGGCCGGGCTTGAAGAAGATGAAAAAGCAAAGCTTTGCGCAATGATGGAGGATGCAGAAAGCATCAGGCTTGCATTGGTTGAACAAGTTTCACGAGATGCTTATTCTTTTTGTGATGTGATGAGCGCGTTTAAATTGCCAAAGCAAACAGAAGAAGAAAAAACGCTTCGTTCTATGAAAATCCAAGAAGGCTATAAACACGCCATTGCCGTTCCTTTTGAAACAGCGCTCATGAGCATGCGTCTTTTCCCATACATAGAATTTTTGTTCACACATGGCAATAAAAACGCTGAAACAGACGTATTAACAGCTGCCATGTGTGCCAAAACGTCTGTGTTAAGTGCTATCTACAATGTAAAAATCAATCTTCTTTCTATCAAAGATACGCAATACCTTAGTGAAAAAACGGCACAAGCTGAAGAGGTGTCACAAAAAGCCATTGCTTATGAAAAGAAAATTCTGAACATGAGCAGCTTGCTACCAAGTGCTGCTATTTAGTTTTTCTTTTCATACATAAATGTTATTAAATACGCATTTATACAATGTAGTATAGCGTATTTTGCACGTATTTTTTTGTTTATACTCATATTTCACATGCTTTATTGTTTAAAGGTTCCTTATAAAGTTAAATCTATGCATTAAGGAGTTTAGCGTTTCAAAGGTGAAACGTTTACGTCATAACACTATAAACGCACGAGAATGACATCTCGGAGGAGTGGTGCGACAATGAAAAGAATTGTACAGTGCGTCCCAAATTTTAGTGAAGGGCGCAACAAGGATGTTGTAGATGCAATTGCAGCAGAAATGAAGGTTGAAGGAGCAAACCTCATTGATGTGAACATGGATAGCAGCTATAACCGTTGCGTATTAACCCTAGTAGGTGAACCAGAGGCCGTTGCAGAAGCTTTGTTTCGTGCCTGTGCAAAAGCAACAGAACTCATTGACATGAATCACCAATCAGGCGCTCACCCCAGGATTGGCGCGTCTGATGTTTTTCCGTTTATACCGCTTAGAAACCTTACCATTGAAGACTGCATACCCATTGCAAACCAGCTAGGGCAAAGGATTGCAACCGAGCTTAAAATCCCCGTGTACATGTACGAATCAGCGGCTAAAATTCCGGCAAGGGCAAAGCTTGGCGACGTAAGAAGAGGAGACTACGAAGGCCTTAGAGAAGAAATGCACCTTCCAGAAAGAAAACCCGATTATGGTGATGCCGTACTTCACCCCACAGCCGGCGCAATCGCCATTGGCGTTAGGGGGCCTCTTGTTCCTTTCAATATCAATTTAAACACCGCTGATGTTAGCATTGCAAAGAAAATAGCCCAAACCTTCCGCGAAGCTAAAGGCGGATATAGAGATGCTCGCGCCATTGGCATGAAGGTTGAAGGCAAAGACATTTGCCAAGTAAGCACCATGATAAACTACCAATATGCGCCATTGCACAGAATACTTGAAATGGTTCGCTCTGAAGCTGCCCGTTATGGCGTTACGGTTCTTGGAAGCGAAATCATTGGTTTGGTACCCCGTGACGCACTTATGCAAGCTGCTGATTTTTATCTCCAACTTGAAGGATTTGAACAAAAACAAATTTTGGAAGAATACCTTTAATTGGTGATTAAAACAAATGCGTATTGAATGTCCGCGCCTTGGACATTTTAAGCTGTTCAGTGAGCTGATACGCTCGTGTACCTTATAACGATAGAGGGATTTATATGTTCTGGTTACAATTCGCCGTTGTTATAGCGGCCATGTTCGTCGGAGCCCGTAAGGGTGGCATATTCCTTGGCATGGCCGGCGGCTTGGGTCTTGCTGTCTTGGTATTTGGTTTTGGGTTAACCCCATCTTCTCCGCCCATAGATGTTATGCTGATCATCTTTGCTGTAATCACCGCAGCAAGCACCTTACAGGCCGCAGGGGGCATGGATTTTCTTATCAAGGTAGCCGAATACCTGTTGCGAAAGCACCCCCAACACATTTCTTTTATGGCCCCGTTCATCGCCTACACATTCACCTTTTTGGCAGGCACAGGCAACATTGCCTATAGCATCATGCCAATTATTGCAGAAGTTGCCAGAGAATCCGGAGTCAGGCCCGAACGCCCCATGGGTATCTCTGTTATTGCTTCACAGCAAGCCATCACCGCCAGCCCCATTTCTGCCGCAACAGCAGCCATGGTAGCCTTAATGATGCCGCTTGGCGTCTCCATGGGCTCTATTTTGGCCATCTGTATTCCGGCAACCCTTATTGGTGTGCTTTGCGCCTGTTTTTATTCCTGCCGCGTAGGCGTAGAATTGGATGACGATCCGGAATACCAACGCAGGCTCCGTGAAGGTTTGTGCCCTCCTGTGGTTAAAAAAGAAAAAGTGGAAGTTACCGGTTCACCTGAGGCCAAACGTTCAATCATCCTGTTCTTAATGGCGACCTTTTGCATTGTCATTATGGGTACCATACCGGATCTGCGTCCGGACTTCATGGTTGATGGCAAAAGCGTAAAACTTGCAATGACTCATACCATTGAAATCATCATGCTTGTCGTTGCAGGCATTATCGTTTTGACCTGTAAAGTTGAACCTAACAAAATCATCCTCGGTACGGTTTTCCGCACAGGCATGATGGGCTTGGTCTGTATTTTTGGTCTGGCTTGGCTTGGCGATACTTTTGTCCAAAACAACCTGCCCTTCATCAGAGCAAACATGCAAGATATAGTGGCTGCCCATCCTTGGACATTTGCCTTTGCACTCTTCATCGTTTCCGGTCTTATTACAAGCCAGGCCGGAACAACCAGAGCTTTGATGCCCCTTGGTATCAGCTTGGGAATGCCCGCAACCGCACTTGTTGGCGTTTGGCCTGCTGTTAACGGTTATTTTTTCATTCCCAATTACGCCACCCTTATTGCGGGCGTAGCTTTTGACTCTACCGGTACCACCCGCATTGGCAAATACGTATTTAACCATAGCTATATGATTCCCGGGCTTATCGCCACCATCGTGTCGGTATCTGTGGCCTTGGCAATCGGAAGCGTCATCTTGTAGGGGCAAAAGCCCCCTTGCCTATTGACACATTGTGCAATAGAAAGGTTTAGTTAATTGTTAAGATAGTTGCTGCTGAAAGGCGTTTTCATACGCGTTTTGGCAGCAACTTTATTAAGGCATATATATTAAAAGGTATCCCCCTCATGCACTTTTACAAAAAAGCTTCGTTTGCAGCTAGGAGTTTTTATGAACAAGGTTAACATTCCTATTACAGGCATCTGTTCTTTTGCTAAATATCCTATTGCCTTGGATATTACCAAGCTGGACAATGCAGATTTTGGCATTTTGGGCGTTCCTTACGACGCCGGTGTTGGTTTTTTAAGCGGTACTCGTCTTGGCCCCAGGCGTATTCGTGAGGTTTCCACTCACTACGGAAGGAGCGGTGCAGGTATTTACGATCCTGAACGCGGCGAAACCTTCCTGGCTGCGCCTTGCCGCGTTGTGGATTGCGGCGATGCAGACATCATAACCGGCGACATTCAGGCATGCTTTGAAAACATTGAATACGCCGTGCGAACCATTGCCGAACAAGGAACAGTGCCGGTTGTCATAGGCGGCGACCACTCCATCTCTATCCCCGTGGCTAGAGCGCTTTCCAATAAAGGGCCGCTGACCGTGGTACATTTTGACGCGCATCTGGACTGGTCCAAAGGCCCCGGGAATCAACGCCTTGGCAACGGCAGCCCTTTGCGCCGCATGTCTGAGATGGACCACATCAAAGCCATGACACAAATTGGCATGCGCGGCCTTGGCAGCAGTGTTGAGAGCGACTTTGTGGATGCTCAAAAATGGGGCAGCACGGTCATCCCATGCCGCCAAGCCATTGAAATGGGCATTGACGGTGTTATGAACCATATCCCTGAAGGCAATAACTACTATGTTACCATTGACATCGATTCTTTGGATATTTCCACAGCACCCGGTGTAGGTTCCCCTTCTCCTGGCGGATTTAGCTTCAATCAATTGATAGGCATGCTAGAAGCCCTCTCCAAAAAAGGCAATATCGTCTGTTTTGACTTTGTTGAAGTGGCCCCACAATACGATCACAGTGAAACCACAACCCGCGTTGCTGCCATGATCATGTTATACTTCATGGGCTTTATTCAAAAACAACGTTTGCTGAAATAACAAACAATCACACTTTTCCTTTATACAAAAAAATAAGGCCCGGTATGCTTTTTCGGGCCTTATTTTGTGTATATTGATCTACAAAAAGCAACCGCTTTTCATAGACTGCTATTTTGTTTGCCATCAAACCTTGTTCAGTCTGCGATTTTCCAACAAAAAAACACTTCCGCTCAAAAAAACGGCTATAATCAAGGCGTCAATGCCAAAGATATTCCCACCAAAAAATACAAAAACACCTAAAACCGTAACAAAGCCCACACAAGCACTGAGCCAAAAGGCACGTTTGGCGACCTTTTGCTGCATCAAAATGCACACCAAAGGAATAAGGATGACAGGTGCCCAAAAATTGTAGGCAAACAGCAGTACATCCAGCACGTTTTCAATTTTTAAGGCTAAAAAAACAGCCCCTGCTCCAAGGAAAAGAGTCAAAAGTTTGGAAAGCCGCAATTCATACTTTGGCGTTAACAGTGTGGATTTTGGTGCCAAAGGCCTAAACACGTCCTCAATAAGGCACACCGTACCGGCATTTAAAAACGAATCCGCAGACGACATGACAACAGAAATGATGGCTGCCGCTGCCAAGGCTTTAAGCCCCACAGGCAAGACAGCTTCAATAACCATGGGCATGGCCAATTTGCTAGGAATATCCGCATCGATCAAAAAGGCCAACAAGCCAATGGCCCCAGTTAAAATGAAAAACGGAATAGAAATAATACCGCTTGCCATGATACCGCGCTGTGTGGCTTTGGCATTTTTGGCAATGAGCAGGCGTTGCACATAGGGCGGAACAAGGGTTTCGCCAATGACAAAGGATAAAAACAGGCCTATCCAAGCTGTCCATCCGTATATCCCCTCAGGCAGTGCAAAAAACCTCTCTGGTGCGGTATCCATAACGGTTTCAAAACCACCCAGATACTCAACTCCCAAAAAAAACGTCACAGGGATGAACACAATCAACAATAAAAACTGGATAACATCTGTCATAACAACAGCTTTCATGCCACCAAAGGCCGTATACACAATCACAATACTACAGCCAAGAAACACACTTTGCAAAAAAGAAAGGCTTGTAAATTGTGAAAAAATAGCCCCAATGGCGCCGATTTGCGCTGCCAAAATCCCCGTACACACAAAAGAGCCTAAAACACCTGCCAGTATCCTGGCCTCTTTTCCAAGCTGCTTTGCCAAAATATCGCCGGTGGAAATGCAATCACGAAAAGCTTCAACCTTTGGCGCAATATAGGTAGCAACAAGGATCAGCATGAGCGAAAATCCCCACAGCGCCGCAGACACAATTAGGCCTCCGGAGAACACCTTATCCGCATTACCAAAGGAAAAACCACCGCCAATGAACGAAGCAGATAACGTGGCCATAAGCACAAAAGCCCCATAGGATCTGTGCGCCACAGCGTATTCGCGAAGGTCTTTTATATTGCGGCCCCCCCATAATCCTACCAAGCAGACCACAAGTAAATAAAGGGCTATGATGCAATAATCAATGGTTGTCATAAACTTCTCACGGTTTGAAAAAGGTACAAAGCATGGGAAAAGTATCCTATTTCCAAGGCCAAAATCATGTCATCCTTTCGTCAACGAACATGACAAAAACACCTATCACAGCATGATTCTTCATGGTAACATACAAAAACATGCCTTGAGAAATGTATTTTTTTATTTTTAAAATCAAATTGTTACTACGCACTTTCTTCACAGCACAATGAAAAAAACACCCCCGCCCTTCCTTTTTATAAGAAGAGCAGGGGTAGAGAGGGGTTAAAGTGAAGGAATGATCCCCTTCTTCATAAACAGTTTGTCAGTTGCGCATTAGATTGTGGTATCTACGCGAGTTGATTCCACAAATACAGTAATGGCATCGGTTGCAGGATCAGCAGAGGTCACTTCCACATAGGTTTGGCTACCCACTGTGATGGTGTTGGTCATATCAGCTGCCCAACCGTCTTTAAGCGTACCGTCGGCATTGACCAATTTATCCTGAACAAAGTCAGCATCTACAGTGTCTGTGCCGTCAAGGACCAACATTTCAACATCTGTGATGGTGCCGTCAGTGAGTCGGTCTTCCAATTCATCCTGGCTAAGGTTACCCACAAGCACGTCCAGCCTTTTTTAGATTCTTTAAGCAATGTTTTGTTTTTTAATTTTATTGTGTTTTTTGTTAATCCTGCTTATGTAATAATTTTTTGCGCATTTCATCAAATTCCTCGGCTGAAATATGCCCTCCTTCTTTTAGTTTTGCCCATTTTAGCAACTCATCAGCAACAGAAAATTGCTTTAATTTCTCACTTTTGATTAAATCAAAAGAAGACTTTTGAACTTTTGAATGCTTTGGAGTTTTAGAAAAAATCCCATTCTGTTCAATCCATTTTTTATGCCTTTCTAAAACATTAAAAAACATAACTTTTGTTATAATATAATAAAACGAAGCTATTCCAGCCCAGAAAAACCCAAAAACTGCATCTGTCATAAAAAAAGCCTCAAAAT
>CAYJIX010000010.1:30757-48508 GCA_964370375.1 uncultured Desulfovibrionaceae bacterium
TTATTGCCATTATCAAAGCAGCGACTATAGCGAGAATGAGTAACGATTGTACTATATTAGTTGAAACCTCAACTGAAGAAAAATCTTTGTTTTTCTTCAGTTGGAAAATTCCAAAAAGCAATATAATAGAGGGGAGTATTCCAACAATTGCAACACTTGCAACATCATAAAGCAATATAAATAAAAAAAATAGATACTTGCTCTTGACTTGTGAGTGGTGTTGTATCATTTTTATTCATCTATACAACTCCTTAGCTTGTTACTAGATTTTTTTTGTACACAAGCGAACGTCTTTTCAAATCAGAAGGCTAACAGGTCATTTCTGGAGACTGTTAGTTTGCAATTCCTTAGAGTAAAAGAGCCCATATCCCTATAGAGCCAGACTTTTAATATTTACAGGACTACACATATATCACTACCAGATAACAAGCTAAAAGTCAAAAATAATCTTTTCTAAATTTAACAGCCTATCGCTCCTTCTAATCCAGTGCAAAAAAACACTACTAATTTTGAGCAGTAGCGTGTTCTGTTATATCTAAAATTTATTAAGCACAACTCTTTTGCCCATTAATACACCATAGAAGTTTACAGTCGCTCCTTTCTTTCCCAAAAACTAGTAACACTCCATAGTCATATTTATACTTTTCTTTTGAAGAAGTAAGTTTTCTTAATTTTCTGATATCATTATTTATATTTGGATTCCAAAATCCTTTCCCTTCAATGACAAGCAGATTACGAGAGTCCTTTTTACGTTTATGTATTACGAGATCTGGTATAAACCGTTCACCATTTTCAAAACCTTTAGGTTCATTAAGGTGCCTATTATATTCGCAGTCAAGGGTAAGGCCATCCAACAGATTGGCTTCTTCAAGTATCCTTTCAAGGTAACAAGCAAATCTATGCATTATGGCTCGTTCGCCTACATATTTTTTTCTTTTTTTAGGTTTATTATTTATTAATTCAGTTAATTCTTGTGAAGAACATATCAATTCAAGATCTTTTTCATATAAAATATCTAATGCTATATTGATTTTTTCTTTTACAATCTGCTGTTCCATACTTACTCCTAACAGCTTGCTAAAAAAACTTTCGTTACAAAAGAGCAGCCAAGCCTTTCTCTTTAACAATTGTAAGAAGTCTAAGAGCAGGCCCGCCGGGTTTTTTAACGCCACGCTCCCAAGATGAGATAAGCCCCTTTGAAACGTTAAGATACTTTGCAAAAATGGGTTGAGAAACCATTTCTTTTTCTCTAATTTCACGTATTTCTTCAGGAGAAAAGGCGTTCACCGGTTTAAGGCAAAGCTCATCATATTCTTTGAGAGTTGTTTTGCTTATAATTCCAACTCCTTGAAGTTCTTGCATTGTAGAATGTACAATTGCCGAAATTTCGCTTTTATATTCTTTCATGTTCATTTCCTTCTTTAAGCTCAATAAAGATGCCACATTCAATAGCTTTTTTAATATCTTCTTCAGTAATTTTTACAAAATCTTTTGCCATTTTCTTAAACAAGTACAAATCAGTTTTTGAAATAGTTTCCTTATCCGATTTTAAAAAAATATAAGGCACAAAAGCATTATTATTTATAATGATAATGATTATATAGCCCCCTGATTTTCCTTTATCTTTTGCAGGCATTCTTTGCTTATAAAGACCATTGCCAAGAGAAGCATCACATTTCCCATTGAATAGTTCTTTAACGGCATTTCTTATGGATTCACTAACAATTTTATGCTTTTGTATAAATTTATTTGTGTATTTTAAAAGATATATTTTCTTAATCCAGACTACCTACATGTAAAACTGGTGTTACCATTTCAACAAACAAGTGTAATACTTTGTGTCACATGTCAAGTCGGTAATTCTTTTGAAAACTTTCCTTTTAATTGAAAAGACAATAAAAAAGCACCCTTTACGTACATAGTACATAAAGGGTG
Source organism: uncultured Desulfovibrionaceae bacterium (assembly GCA_964370375.1). GTDB lineage: Bacteria > Desulfobacterota > Desulfovibrionia > Desulfovibrionales > Desulfovibrionaceae > CAYJIX01. The sequence goes on from CAYJIX010000010.1 coordinate 32,693, forward strand.
CGTTGTCGTATTCTGGTCGGGATGGCGCGATTTGAACGCGCGGTCTCTGCGTCCCGAACGCAGCGCTCTACCAGACTGAGCCACATCCCGTGAGCAGCGATATTACTCATTTTAACAAAAGAAGCAAGCTTTTTATGCGTACATTTCGCAAAGTTTAGATAACATAGTAATATTTCAACGCTAAGAAAGATTTTCAGCAAAAAGACCTCTGCCCTATCAGCCTGTTGAAAACAGTCTGTTTCAAAAAAACTGATACCATCTTTACGTAGGAGAGCCTGCACAAGGTTAACATATGCTTTTACTATTAAAGCTTGAAAAACACCTCAAGTTTACGAACTTTTTACCCTTACGGGAATTGTGAGCAAAGACACACGAAAAACAAGTGTTGCGGATATATAAAGCACCACGGCGATGCTTTTTCAACCATCCGCTAGGTGTAGCCTGCTCTGTGGCCAGATTATGCTTTGACTTTGCTATATGAGGCTGTTAAGGTAAAGAAGCTTTACATGTGACCATTTTTTTGCCTAAGGATATTTTGCATGAAAAAAAAATCAGGGGCCTCTGTATATATTGCAGCGCTCATTCTTATGCTTGGCGGTGTGGGCTTTCTTGTGTATTCAGGATTTGAGCAGGGGAGCGTTTATTTTCTTACTGTTTCCGAGGCTTTGGCAGCACCTAGCGAAAATTTACGCACAGCTCGCCTTTTTGGCACCGTGGGTAAGGATGGTTTGGATAACGACACAGCCAAGCAAACAATCCGCTTTCAGCTTGAAGATAAAGACAACCCCACACACAGCCTTTGGGTGAACTATAACGGCGTTGTGCCTGACACCTTTGAAATAGGCGCGGAAGTCATTGTCGAAGGCGGCATTGATAACAACAACACCTTCAATGCCAAAAGTTTAGTCACCAAATGCCCCTCTAAATACCAAAAGGAAAACCGCGAAGGCTAAGCCTTTAAAGGCCATAGCGTCCGCGTTTATACATTCTGACAAAATGTCTTTTTGATACCAACATGCAAAGATTTTCATGAACAATACCCCCTTGCCAAACACGCATTTTTCCCTTCAATCTTTTGCCTCAAAGGCCTTGATCAAAAGCCTGCTCGTGGTTTTGTAAGGCCTTTTCTTCATCCCAAAATTGTATCCTTTGGAGACGTGATGTACAGTATTGCTTTTATCTGCCTTGTTATGTCCATGCTGCTGTCGTTTATCGGTGGTTTTTGGGCCTGTATACACCTGTGGGGAAAAGGACGCGCCCAAAACACCCTCTCTATGCAAAGCCTTGAACGAGTGGAATACGCATCTAGCCTTGTGACTGTATGTCTTCTTCTTGCTTCTGCCATTTTGGTTTATGCGCTGGTAAGCTATGATTTTTCCTTAGTGTATGTAGCCAGCTACACTGACCGCATCTTGCCTGTATTTTACCGCATCACAGCCTTTTGGGGCGGGCAAGCAGGTTCGCTCCTGTTTTGGGCCTTGTCGGTGGCTGTTTGCGGATCGATTTTTCAATTCACCGCTCATTACAAAGATCTCTCCATTGCAACCCGTTTATGGTACAATGCCTTTTACCTTGCCATCATGGGCTTTTTTGGCCTGCTGTTGATCACCTGGAACAACCCTTTTTTACTGTACAGTGTTGCCCCTGCCGACGGGAACGGCCTGAACCCCTTGCTGCAACATCCCGGCATGATTTTTCATCCGCCGCTTCTTTTTTTGGGCTATGGCGGTTTTGTGGTGCCTGGATGTTTGGCCTTAGCCCAAAGTTTGAGCAAACAACACGCGGAAAAATCTTGGACCCAAGTGGCCCGTCCTTTTACGCTAAGCGCGTGGGGATTTTTGACTGCCGGGATCATTCTTGGCGCGTGGTGGGCCTATATGGAGCTTGGCTGGGGCGGTTATTGGGCTTGGGATCCTGTGGAAAACGCTTCGCTCATCCCTTGGCTTCTTGCCACTGCAGCTTTGCATACCATTGTATTGCAAGAAAGGCGCAATAAGCTTTACGCCACCAACGTGTTTTTAATGGCTTTGACCACCATTTCAGCCTTTTTTGCCACCTATTTGGTGCGCAGCGGCGTTATTCAATCTGTCCATGCCTTTGGCAGTGGCGGTGTTGGTAACCCTTTGCTCCTTTTCATTTTTGGCTCAACCGTCATGGCGTTCTGGATTGCCTGCAAAGCTCGTCGAAAAGAGGCTGCTCCCCTTGATGCTCTCACAAGTCGTGAAGGCGCCCTTGTGGTGACGGCTTGGCTTTTACTTGTGCTTGCAGTCATCATCCTTGTGGCAACCCTATGGCCTGTGCTTGGCACGTTTTGGCAAAATCTGTTTACAAGCGGAACCGCAGCCAATGCAGCCACGCCCATGGGACTGACAGCTGATTTTTATAATCGAGCGTGCTTGCCGCTTTTTGCCCTTATGGCGGCGCTTTTGGCTTTATGCCCTTGGCTTGGCTGGGATGGAGAAATCCGCCAAAAAATGTATCTTGCCATGGTTGTCTTTATCCTTATAAGCATTGCCGCGGCCTTATGGATAATGGGCTATCGCGTGCCTGTGGCAGTTTTTGCTGCAGGAGCGGGTCTGGCTGCCGGTGTGAGCGCGCTCCTTAACATGACAGCGCCAAAACGCGCCTTTCGCGCGCGTGCTGCCTGGGGTGTGCACCTTGGGCTGGCCCTTATCGTTATTGGCGTGGCCTTTTCAGGGCCCTTTAAGCTGGAAATAAACGCGCTCATGCAAAAAGGGGATCGCACGCAAGTTGGTGAATTTACCGTACATTTAGCAAACATTTATACCGGTAAAGCTCCGGGGTACACCTTCCTTGAAGCTGAACTTGAGGTGTATAAAGAGAACCAACTTGTTGGCATTGTGGCACCGCAGCGGCGTATCCACCAAAAATGGGAGCAAATGCAATTTGCCGAGGCCGCAAACCTTCCCTCCCTTGGCAATGAATTTTATGCTTCGCTCTTGTCCATTGACGAGCAAAACCGTGTGCGCGTAAGCCTTAGTTCTACCCCCTTGGTAAACTGGCTTTGGATTGGGGGCATACTTATGAGCCTATTGCCGTTTTGCATGTTGCGCCGTCAACGCGCCTCTAAAGCGAACGCAAAAGGATAACCGGCAGTGGAAGCCATCACCCTTTCTCATGTATCCAAACGCTTTGGGCACCGCCTTGTGCTTAGGCAAGTTTCGCTACGTGTGCATGGGGGCGATGTGCTGTTGCTGACAGGGGCAAACGGGGCCGGAAAATCCACATTATTGCGCCTTATGGCAGGGCTTGATACGCCTGACGACGGTGTCATCGAAAGGGCCTGCCAGCCCCATGAAGTGGGGTACCTTGGCCATGAAACCTGGCTGTATCAAGGATTGTCGGCCTTAGAAAACCTTGTATTTTGGCGCGACATGTATGAAATTGACGCGCATGCTGACGCCATTCTTGCCATGTTGGCCCATGTGGGTTTAACGCGCTTTGTCCATGACAGGGTCAGCACCTTTTCACGCGGCATGGCACAACGCTTAAACCTTGCACGGGTGCTTTTGCAAAAACCACGTCTTTGGTTATTGGATGAACCAAGCACCGGCCTTGATGTTGATGCCACGGCCCTTTTACACGCATCTATTGGAGAGGCCCGCGAGCAAGGCGCAGCCATTGTATGGATCAGTCATGATCAAACTCGCCTGCCCCATGTGACAAACGTGCTGCACCTTGACAAAGGCCGCCTTGTACAAAATACTGCGCTGACAACACTTCATACAGAGGCAGCATGTTCCGAATAAGCTTACGTATTGCCGCCAAAGACATCCGCTTGGTGCTTATCCGTGGCGGCGGCCTTATCCAAGCCCTGATGCTTGGGCTTTTACTCATCGTGCTTTTTAGTGTGGCAAGGCGCGGCAATGAAGTGTTGCAGCCGCAATTGGCAGCCACTATTTTTTGGATAGCTTCAAGTTTTTGCCAGATCTTGCTTGCCAACATGTTGTTTAGCCTTGAAGAAACCTGCCAAACGCGGGCAGGACTTCTCCTTATGCCAGCCAAAGTGCAGGCAGTCTGGCTAGGCAAGGCTTTAGCTGCCTTTGTGGCCTTGATCGTTGCCCAAGTTTTGCTTGGCATGGCTATGATTGTTTTTTTAGATCAAAGCTTTAGCGTAACCTGGCCTGAAGCGATTATGATTTTACTGCTTGTGGATGTGGGCATGGTACTTGTGGGAGCGTTATTGGGCGCATTGGCGCAGGGACAATCTGCGCGCGAATCGCTCCTTGCCATTGTGCTGTTTCCGCTGCTTGTGCCCATTTTATTGGCAGGGATTCACACAACAGCAAGCGCCCTTGGCCTTGAAAGTCCTGACGAATTTAGCATGTGGCTGGGCCTTGTTTTGGCCTTTGACGCTTTTTTTGCCGGAGCAGGTTTGCTGCTCTTTCCCTTTGTGTTTGGAGATGCGTAATGCAACAACCTTTTTTATATAAACGCCTTGCCCTTGTGGCTGCCGTTGGCGGTGTGCTTATGGCCTTTTGCCAGTATCTGATTTTCATTTACGCACAGGCAAGCCTTGGCCTTAGCCAAAAGATTTTTTATACGCACTTGCCCATGGCTTGGTGGTCATTTGTCAGCTTTTTTGTGGTGCTTGTGGCGGGCATTGCCTACCTAAAAACCCGCGCGCCGCGCTGGAACACCCTTGCCCATGCTGCCACAGAGTTTGGCCTTGTGCTCAATACCCTTGCCATTGTTACAGGCTCCATTTGGGCTAGGCACGCTTGGGGCGTTTGGTGGACGTGGGATCCAAAGCTCACAACAGCGCTTGTGTTGTGGTTTTTGTACGCGGCTTGCCTTATTGTGCGCCATTTGGACATGCCTGTGGCAAGGCGTAACGTTTTGGCAAATGTCCTTGGTATTGTTGCTTTTTTGGATGTACCGCTTGTTTTTATTGCCGCCAGAATCTGGCGAGCTGTGCATCCTTTTGGAGCTTTTGAACGCGAAAGCTGGCTTACAAGCGAAATGCAAATCACAGCCATGGCCGCAGTGTTGTTTTTTGGCTGTATTTGGCTGGCACTTTTAGCTATTCGTGTGCGTCAGCTTGATCAGCTTGAAAAAATAGACAGTCTTTCTTTTTCCTTAAACCATACTATATCGAGGCTTTAATCATGTCTGCCCTATCTTGGCTTATGCTGGCTAACGTTGTTTTTTGGATTGGCCTTGCCGGCTATGTTGTTGTACTTGCCAACGCTCAAAACCGCATCAATCAACGCCTGCAACAACTTGAGCTTGACCAAAGGGAGTGTTCCCATGACTAAGCCCGTGAACGCATCCACGCCCCATACACCGCACCGCTCCATCCTTGCCCTGCTTGTCCTAGGGTTTTTGATCATGCTTTGGGGAGCGGTTGATTATTTTAGTTTGCACCCTTCCCTTATACGCAACCCTCCGCAAACAGCCCAACAAGTCCCGCAAGCGGCTGAAAACGATAACGTTGCCAAGCTCATGCAAATATTGCAAGAAAACCCTAACGACGTTGAAACCTTGCTCAACTTAGCACAGCACTTCACGCACCTTGAAGAATGGGAAAAGGCCGAAAATTTCACCTTGCGCGCTCAAATGGCTGAACCAAATAACGCCACCGTCTTGCATGTCCTTGGCCTTGTGCAACACAACCAAGGACGCAACCAAGAAGCTGCAGAGTCCTTGGAAAAATCCCTCAACGCTAAGGAAAACCCCATGGTTCGCTACAGCCTTGCCATTTTGCACGGCTATTTTTTGAACAACAGTGCTGTAGCCATAGAGCATTTTAAGAGCGTTCAAAGCGATCCCAGCGCCTCTGAAGAATTGAAAGAAAACGCCACATTAGAACAAGAAAAACTTGCAAAAGCCGCCCAGTAGGGACGGCTGCGCAAGCCCAACACGCGTACAGGCCCCTGCCCTATCGGGGTGTGGGGTGGTGCGTGCAAATTGTCCACGCCCTGCTTTGTACATATGTTCTACAAGCAACGAAGCTTAGCGCGTTTCGTACTTTTGCAAGGCCAAGCAATCGGTTTTCGCGAACAGTAAAAATCCTAAAAAAGCATGGACTGCCCCATCCTCACTGCGTTCGTCCTCGAAGTGACCATGTGCTGGCAACACCTTTGTATACTATGCAAAGTCCGGCTCGAAAAATGTCCATTGCGAGGAGCGACAGCGACGTGACAATCCATGCCTTTAAAAATCCCAATTGCGTTGTTTTGCTTTCAAAAATTTCAATTCAAATTGATAACATCCTCCCCTTTGGGACGTTGTGCCGCCTTGCCGTCAACACGCAAAAAATCCTGTATTGTATTTGTTCAATACAGGATTTTTTTTACAAAACAGATACAGTATTTGTAAAACGCTAAACAAGAGGCACTATGCCATTTTTTACACACCCATCACGCGTTTTCAGTAAGGTGGCGATTCCATAGGCGAATGGCCGCAGCTTCGCTCACTGACCAGCGCGCAGGGGCTTGCCCACACGAGCAGCGCACGCGCCACACTTCTGCCTTTCGTCCTTCCGGAAGCATGGATTCAAGGTTTTGTTCATTCCCACCACATGCAAGACAAGACTGAATCTCCGGAAGTTTCTTTACATTTATTGAATCATTTGTTGTCATAATCCTTCCATGCCTTGTCGTTGACAAGCCGTTAAATTCATCACCACAGGCTGTTGTGGTAGGTGTTTTTGCCTTGTTTACACGCGCTTTTTGTACAAGCCCTAAACATGCTACAAAGTATGTAAAGGTAGGCTCGTTAAGGTTGCAACATGCATGGACGTAGTCCCCACATTTTTTGACCTACAGCAAAGCCCGTCTTTGTATACAGGTGCATGCCTTTACCATCTTAAAACTATTCCACAAAGTAACCAAGAATCGTTTCAATCTGTGTAGAGCACAAACGCAGTACACCGTTATTGCACAATGCCAAGATGGCGTTTAGCCACCAAGGTTAAAAGTTTCGTGCAGGATACGCACGGCAAGTTCGGTATATTTTTCTTCGACCAAGCAAGAAATTTTAATTTCTGAGGTGCTGATCATCAAAATATTGATATTTTCCGCAGCAAGGGCAGAGAAGGTTTTTGAAGCAACCCCTGTGTGGTTACGCATGCCAACGCCAATGACAGACACTTTGGCAAGGTTATCGGCAGACTCAATGCCTTTGCCGCCCACATCGGCCACGACTTTTTCCATAAGCTCAAGGGCTTTGGGCAAGTCTTTACGCGGTACGGTAAAGGTCATGTCTGTTACGTTATTGTGGCTTGCGGTTTGGATGATCATATCAACCACAATGCCGCCGGCAGCCAAGGGTTCAAAAATACTTGCCGAAACACCCGGCTGGTCAGGGGTGCCCACAAGGGTAATACGGGCTTGATCTTTATCGTAGGCAATACCGGAAACAAGCAAGGCTTCCATAGAAGGGTCCTCCTGAGTGACTAGGGTACCTGGGTTATCGTTAAACGTTGAACGTACATGTACGGGAACATTATATTTTTTGGCAAATTCCACAGAGCGGATTTGTAAAACCTTCGCGCCCATGGAGGCCATTTCAAGCATTTCGTCGTAGGTGACATGGTCAAGCTTGCGCGCAGCAGAACAAAGGTTCGGATCTGTTGTGTACACGCCATCCACGTCAGTATAAATTTCACATTCGCAACTATCAAGGGCTGCTGCAATGGCCACGGCAGAAGTGTCAGAACCACCACGTCCAAGAGTGGTGATTTGCCCATCTTCCGTCACGCCTTGAAAGCCAGCAACCACAAGAACGTCATTGGTTTCAAGCATTTTGCGTACATTTGTGCCGTCGATGGATTCAATACGAGCACGCCCAAAATCGTTATCGGTACGAATGGGGATTTGCCATCCAAGTACAGAACGCGCCTTTATACCATGGTCTTGCAAAAGTAACGAGAACAAGACAACAGAGCCCTGCTCGCCTGTAGAAAGCATGCTGTCCACTTCAGCCAAGTCGGGTGTTTTTGACCATTGCGAAGTAAGGTTAAGTATTTTATTGGTTTTTCCAGCCTTTGCCGAAAGAACAACAATAACTTTATAGCCTTTTTTTAGTGCCGCAGACACCTTGCCACGCACCATGTTCAGTCGATCGATATCAGCAACCGACGTTCCGCCAAATTTTTGTACAAGTATGCGCATAAACTCGTTCCTTTTTTACTGCCTTATCTGATTTCAACACGCCACAGCCCTTACATACTTGAACCAGATAACCTGCTTGCGTATTGAGGTTTCGTGCTTTGGCAGGCACGGGCCGTTTTTGTTAGGTTGAGGGGTCATCGCCTCTTTGTTCGCATGCATCAGTACGGCCTTCATCGCTAAAGGCAGAGGGCCATTCTTTTATAAGGGCCTCTACAATTTGGGCAGAAACTGCACCGGATGCATGTACCCTTATTGACCTTTCATTATGGCACGATTCTAAATAAATGTCCAGCCTGTCAGAAGGGCATCCTGCGGCAACAGGGTCTGGCCCCAAACGCTCGGCCCATTCAATAATAATCCACGCTCCTCTTTCAAGGGCGTCTTCGGCTTCTTCGGGTAAAAAGCTTACGGTATTTCTGTACAAATCACAGTGCACAAGTTCAGGGCTTGTGGGGTACATGTTGCACAAAGTAAAACTTGGGCTTGAAACCTCGGCACAGTCTGCACCGGGCAGCGCAGAAACAAGGCCACGGGTGAGTGTGGTTTTTCCGCTCCCCATCTCCCCATACAAAAGCACGCAAAGAAGCTCCTTGCTATGCAACCAAGCATGACCAAGGGCTTGACCCAACTCCATGGTGTCATTGTGATTTTTTGCACGAAAGACATGTTCTACGACCATACGCACTCCTTGCAGGCAAGAAAACATAGCGTTTTTTGCTTTTTAGCACAAGTCAACACCACAAACCATCAATGCCACACGAGCGGGCATTGAGCTAAAAACCAAGATATAGCCTAAACTGCGCGCAAAAGCATAGTCGACACGGGCCGTTTAAATACAAAGCTTGTGCAAAAGCGCTCCATGTCGTATTCTTGCCTTATCTATAAATTCAACACCTTATACCTTGCATTTTTTCTTGCTTTTTGCTAATGTACAGTTGCTACCTTAGAAAAGGTTTCTAGCAATTCACACATACAAGCTGTGTCAACGCTCTGCCTACCACAACCTACAGAGGAACGTCATGCCTTTTGATTGGAAACTGGCTTTTAGCAACGGTGAATTCGCTTGGCAAGATGAATTTTCACTTGAGCAAGGCCATATCATTTCCGATTTACATACGTTCAAACGCTTTCTTGACGCAGTGCATGTCAAGCATTGCCTGCTCAAGCCCTATTGCGAGGAAGAACGCTATCCCCTTGTGGATTCGCGCGACCTTGTGCCCTCTTTTGAAGCAGAACTTTGGGAATACAAAAACCTTCCCGGCTTTTCCATGGTAGCTTTTGCACGGCAATTGGAAAGCTTTAGCGAAATATTTCAATACGATTTACTTTATCCTGTCATGGACGCTGTCAGCGATGCACAAGGCGCGTACTGCCCCCTTGAACCGCAAGTATTTGCCGCCAACACTCAAACTCTTTCCATGCGCCTGCCCGAAAAAATTCAAGAAAGCTTCCGTGAAGCCTTTAAAAAACGCGATGTCACGGCCCTTGATTTTTTACCGGAGCTTATGCCGTATTTGTTAAATTTAGACCGTGCCCATGTGTTTTCAAAGGATAGGTTCGGGAATTTTCATCTAGGGGGTGTTTTTGCTTCCTTTCCTTCAGATATTGACGGCGAGCTTAAACGATTTGGCCTGCGTTCGGGTAAGTTCCGCCTTGGCGATAACGAGCTGTATGAACGCAACAGGCTCTTTATTTACCAATTTTTGATGGAGCTTTACGGTTTTCCTGTATCCTCTGAGCGGCGCACCTCAGCCGCCCTTTTTGCACGGCGTCTGCACAAGCTTGGTGAGCATTTTATCATCAAAGTATTAGGTCAATCTGACCGGACCATCACCACAATTTGGAATGACGGCACCCACAGAAATTATCCACAAGTGGAAAAAATCGCTTTAACATGCGTTGACCCTGAACGCACAGATCTTATCAACACCCTTGATAAAAAAGGCTTTTTTATTGATCGCAAACGGCTTGTGGTGCTGATACGTGTCACGTACAAGCAGCATAAATTCAATGCGGACAACGTCCGCCAAGACCGTGCCCTATCAACAGCCACACAAGAAATCATCCATCCTCTGACAGGGGAACTTTTTGGCAATGTCAATATTGTAAAAGACACCACAACCATGCTTTTACGCCTTTCAGACATTACAAAAGGTGAATACATCGGACGTGTTGTCTATAAACGAACAGAAATTGTCGAAAACACCGACACTCACGAAAAACGTCTTAAAATGCTGTTTGCGTGGCTTTCTAAAAACCAACGGCGGATCATCAGCTATAGCGACGAATTTTTTTATGGCATCACTAAGGCCCTTGACCTTTACCTTAAAAATCCTGAGCATGAGCAAGCCTTTACCCAGCTTAACGAATTGTATCAAGAGGTCATGTCTACATACGCCTATATTCGTCAAGCGCGCCAAGTGGGGGCGCTTGAGGATATTATTGCTCGCCAATACAAAGGCGAAAAATTAAGCTACAGCCGTATGCTACAGGAAGCTGTAGCCTTATTGCACGACATGAGCTTTACACTTGGAACCTATTTTGCGCCGCTCATCGACCATGTGCTGCACATCACCAATTCGCTTATCCATAATAGGTACCTAGTGCGTACGTATATTGAATGTCAGGACGATAAGCTTACACCAGCAGGCGTCGAAATACGCAAAAACTACGGTAAAATTATTGGACTGTACGATAAATTTACAGCCTTTAAAAAATCTCGGAAAGAAACGTCCCAAAAGCCATGAAACACGCGGAACCGTCAAACACCTTAGAACAGCCAAGCACCCGAAACGACCTTAATTGGTCTGATACGCGCACCTTTTATTTGCCGCCTGAAAAGTGGAACGAGCCTTACACCTTAGAAGGCGCAGAGGCTCAACACCTTACGCGAGTTTTGCGCATCAAGGTTGGGCAGGACATCCGCCTGTTAGATGGAGAAGGCCGTGAAGGTGCCTTTAAGGTATTGGCCCATCACAAACAACATAGCGAGCTTGAGTGTTTAGATATTTGGCAGCATCCAAAGCCTGCACACCAGCTCATTTTAGCCACGGGCTGGACCAAGGCTGCACGGCGCGGTTGGATTTTTGAAAAAGCTGTGGAACTTGGCGCAGCAGGCGTATGGATGTGGCAGGCTCAACGCAGCCAGTTTCCTGTACCGCCAACGCCGCCATCCACCTGGCAGGCCCAGCTTGTGGCAGGTGCCAAGCAATGCCGAAACCCGTGGCTACCAAGTCTAAAAACATTTCCGAACGGGCTGACATCGCTCCTTACGGCCTGTCAAGAGCTAGCCCCTGTCGAGCGTCATTTGCTTGTAGAGAGCGACCACCCCTCAAGCCATTACCTAGATCCTGAGCGCCTTGCTGTTCCAGGTGTTACGGTATGCGTTATCGGCCCTGAAGGTGGACTTAGCAAAAGCGAAGTCGTAGCCTTTATGGAGGCTGATTTTTTGCCCATAACCTTGGGCAAGCGTGTTTTACGTTGGGAAACAGCAGCCCTTTTTTGCTTGAATTTGCATTGGTGGCAGGCGTGCAGAACTTTGCCCTAACGGGCTGTTCAACGGCTGTTACGGGCAATGCGTAGCTTATTGGGCAAGGGTTTCTTGACTTGGCCCGTCTGGTGGCACTGCCGTTGTTGTCGGGGGCGGCACAACCACCTGTTGCCCGGGGTCAAGTTCGATAAGATACGGATTTTCCATGGCATTTTCTGGATGCATGACAATGGCAGTTTGCCCCTGCCTTGCATCATACACGGCCATGACTTGGGGAATCATAGGGTTTGCGTCTAGGCTATCGATAAGCAAATAATAATCGCGAAAAACGCTTTTGTCTGCTTGAAGAACACGACAAAGCACAATGGATTTAAGATCCTCACTATGATTCCAATGCACCCGCGCAAGAAGGCGAATCATAACAGTTTCTTCCCCGTGTTGCATGGTAAAGCCATAAGGCTCAATGCTAAGGGCGTGCCCCTCTTTATAAGAGGCTTTAAACGTGGGAGGAATAAGCGTTGGATCGACCTGAAAACGAAAGGCAGGGGAAAGCCGTTCAAAAAGTAGCTGTCCTGTATCGCCTGAAAGGAAAAAAAGCGTATTTGCCGTGTACCCTTTTTGTTCGTCAATGACGGCATGGGCCTCTAATAAGCTTGGTATTCGCAAAGCCATGCGTTGAAATTCCGATTCATGCACCACGTCAATAGTTTTGGCACATCCCCCACAAAGGAGTATACACACACTAAGCGTAAAAGCACGCCATGCCTTTGGTAATTTTGCGCAAGCCATCTTGTGGCAAAAATACGCAAAAAACCCACAAGAACGATGCGGCATGGATGAACTCCAAAAAAGATTAGGTTTTTATTAATAAAACAGTGCTTATACAAAAAACTTTGCATAAACACTGTAAAATATAGCTACGCCTTGCTTTATGCATGGTAGCATAATAGCTGGTGGCCGAGGCGGGACTTGAACCCGCACACCCTTACGAGCGGGAGATTTTAAGTCTCCTGTGTCTGCCATTCCACCACTCGGCCCGAGTATGGACCCTTTGTATAGCTATTTTCATGACCAAGGTCAAACAGAAATTTTTCCTTGTAATTGTAGCATATTATAGATACACTCTCATAACTACAATCTAAAAACACCCGTTGGAGCATGCAGCATGTTGCGAAGAGGTACACTTTTTTTCCCTCTTGGACCTAGGAGGCCATAATGGTACGGTTGCTTGCGTATTATTTACCACAATACCACCCCATTGCAGAAAATGACGCCTGGTGGGGGAAAGGTTTTACCGAATGGGACAATGTGCAAAGCGCTCTACCCCTGTTTGAAGGCCATGAACAGCCTCAAATACCTCATGAAAGCATCGGCTATTACGATTTGCGTGACGCCGCTTTTTTGGAGCGACAGCACCGTATGGCACGGCGTTATGGCTTGAACGGTTTTTGTTATTACTTTTATTTTTTTAATGGCAAAACCTTGCTTGAAACGCCGTTGCAAATGATCCGCTCCATGCCGCAGATTGATACAGAATATTGCCTGTGTTGGGCAAACAGCCCTTGGACGAGGGCTTGGTATGGCCAAAACAAAGAAATCTTACTCTGTAATGATTACAGTGCCGAACAGGCCTTACAATTTATTGAATGTGTCGGGCGTTATTTTTCAGATCCGCGTTATATTTGTGTGGACAACAAGCCCATGCTCTTGGTCTATGACGTAGAAGACATTACAAACATTGAAAGAACCGTTGACATCTGGCAAACGTGGGCCAAACAGAACGGCTATGACGGCGTGTATTTGGTGAATGTTGAGGCCATGCTGCTTGGCGTTGCCCCTGAACAATATGGATTTGACGCAGCCGTTGAATTTGCCCCTGACTGGACACAAACCTGCCTTTTGCCAAAACGTGGCAATTCGCACCGCCTTTTTGACTACAAAGGCACGGTGTTGAACATGCTGCAAAAACCAACGCCAAACTATATCCGCTTTCCCGGTGCGTTCCCCGGTTGGGACAATACCCCACGCTACAAAGGCAAGTCCATCGCCTTTGTGAACAATTCACCTGGGGCCTTTGCCTTTATGCTGGAACACGCCATGAAGCGCGCGGCATCCTTACCTGAAGGGCGTCAATTTGTCTTCATCAATGCGTGGAATGAATGGGGTGAAGGCTGCCACCTTGAACCTGATAGCGTGCATGGCTTTAGCTATCTACAAGTGATAAAATCGCTTACATCAGGATAGGACTTTTTCGCACTTGCTATTGTAGTCTTTCCTGTTATGCTGGCAAAAACAGTATAACAGTTGAGCATGCACCATGAATACACGTATAACGCGAGCCATATCTGAGCATATCCACAATTACCATGCGGAAAAAGGCACAAAATGGCGTGAACCCATCGTGGGTTTTGCTGATGCCAAAGACCCTCTTTTTACAAAACTCAAAACAGTTATCAGCTCTACACACGCCATGCCTGAAGATATAGTGCAAGGCGCAAAGTCTGTTATCGTGTTCTTTATTCCCTTTGATGAGGCCATCATCAACAGCAATATTGAAGAAATTCAAAGCTCAATTGAATGGGACATGGCAAAAATTGAAACAAACATGCTTATTCAAAGCATTCATACAATGTTGCACGACCTTATACAAAGCAATGGTTACGAATCATCTATCGTACATAATGCAACAGATTATGACGAAGAATTATTGCAAAGCGATTGGTCACACCGACATGTGGCATATATAGCAGGGGTTGGCACCTTTGGGATTCATAATCTATTGATTACCGAGCAAGGGTGCTGCGGAAGGATAGGCAGCCTTATCACAACAATGCCACTTGAAGCTACACAAACTTTGCAACATGAAAATTGCTTGTTCAAATACAATGGCAGCTGTGCCATGTGCGCTGAAAAATGTGTTGCTAAAGCAATTTCAACAGACAATGGCTACCCATATGTAAACAAAAAACGTTGCAATGAGCAAATTTATGATGGCTTAGTTCCGCAATATGAAAACGGCATAGGGGATACCTGCGGAAAATGCATGTCCGGCGTGCCCTGCTCCTTACAAAATCCCTGTTCACGTTTGCAGAAAAAGGCAAGCATAGGTTAAAAACAGACTCAAGGCTCCATCGCACTAGAAACACTTGAACATTAAGCAAGAGCTCGCACCGTTTTTTTATGAAAGCTCTGCACAAGTATTTTTAACATTACTAGAAAGCAAGCAAAAACACACGATGTGACACAAATCACCGAATATGGCACTTTTTTCTTATAGATTCCGTGCATCTTATTCGGAGATTTTTTATGCATAAACAAAAAGCTTCCTTGAATGTAGCGTGCAAGACATGGTGTGGCAGTTGTGTAGCCATGCTGTTTTTATTTATTTTAGAAGAAGTTCTTCAAAGTGTTGGAGTGTATTCTCCATTGCTTATAGGGTCTTTTGGTGCTTCTGCCGTGCTTCTTTTTGCGGCACCACAAAGCCCTTTTTCGCATTGGCGCAATGTTATCTTCGGGCACAGCATTTCGGCTTTTATAGGCGTAAGTATTTACCTTATTTTTGGTAAATACCCTATAATTGCCGCAAGTTTTGCCGTATCTACAGCCATAGCGTGTATGTATATAAGCGCAACCTTGCACCCTCCTGGAGGAGCCACGGCTTTTATTGCTGTCATGGGTGGAGGGAGCATTCATGATTTAGGTTACTTATATGTCCTCATGCCGTGTTTTGTAGGCGCGCTCTTACTCTGCCTTTTAGAAAGGCTGACCCAATCTTATCTGCCAAGTGTATTTTTACGCAAAAAGATTTCGGTGTAAGCATGTGGAAAACATAGTACACCATATATCACCATCCATACTATACGGTAATTTGCATTAGTATAACCCATATGCAAGCAAAATACTGTGACTAGCATTACAAAAAATCACAAAAATAATGTCTTAGACGTGATGCACGTCACCAACTTTATGTTTTTTTCGTGTACACTATTTTAATGGAAAGAAACTCCATTTGTTCTTAAACTGTGGTAACGTAATAATAAACAAGGAGCCTTATAATGTACTGTAATCAATGTGAACAAAGAGCGAAAGAAATCGCTTGTGAAAGAGTGGGCGTGTGCGGAAAAACGGCTAGCACCGCTAAAATCCAAGACGAATTGGTCTATGCTTTACGTCTTTTGGCGCAAACAA
>CAYJIX010000011.1:0-47147 GCA_964370375.1 uncultured Desulfovibrionaceae bacterium
TCATGGCGCACTTGACAGGAAAATTTGTTTGACGCACTATCTCTGTTTCATTTTGAAAATACCTAAAAAGCAGAATCCGCGTGCGAATATAGTGGGCATTGTATGAAAGCGGCGACGTGTTGTGCGTAAAAAACGCTGTTCTTCTTAACGGATGTCGTGTGTTTTTGGGCAGTTAGCGAAAAATGCAATGCGTAGCGACGTGTTTTGTATTAGGTGTATGATCGGCATTGCCAATGGTTTTGTTATGGCCGATCAATAGTATGTTGTGGCTGCTGTTTACCGACAACAGCTTTTTTGTCTATTAACTTAGCGTGAGGCGGATTTCATGAAGCGTTTTTTACTCGCATGTCTTATGGGTGTTCTGTTATTGTCTGCACAAACAACATGGGCAGCAGGTTCAGTAGCTGGCAAATCCTTTATCAATGGTATTGATGCCAACTATCCTCCCTTTGGTTATGTCAATGAAAAGGGTGAGCCTTCAGGTTTTGATGTGGATTCCATGAATTGGATTGCCAAAAAAATGGGCTTTAAGGTGACGCACCAACCTATGGATTGGGACGGTATTATCCCTGCCCTTTTGGCGAACAAGATTGACATGGTCTGCTCAGGCATGAGTATTTCGCCTGAACGTCAAGCCAAAGTAACCTTTAGTAACCCCTATTGGGAAGTGCGTAAGGTGTTTTTGGCTCGTCAAGATTCTTCGCTGGATGCCAATCAAATCCGTACCGGTAAGAAAAAACTTGGCGTGCAACGCGGTACCAATGAAGCAGAGCTTGTGCAAAAGGGTCAAGAAGAAAATGGATACAACTACACCTTGGGCTTTTATGATTCTGGGCCAATGGCTGTAGAAGACTTGCTCAATGGCCGTATTGATGCCGTAGCCTTAGACAGTGCTCCTGCCAACGATATGATTAAAAAAGGTAAAAACGTTAAAATCGTAGGCGATTTTGGTGTTGTCGATAATTTTGGCGTGGCTACTCGTAATGAAGATGCAGATTTGCGCAATGCCATCAATGAAGGCTATAAACTGCTTATGGCTGATCCCTATTGGGAAGAGCTGAAAGAAAAGTATATTAACTAGTATTGCTTCTTGCATGCTATGCTCCTTGGAAAAGCAAGGAGTTCTATTAAGAGGGGCTAACGCGCGATAGTTCGTATGCACAGGACGCAAAGGCCTGTGTATAAAGGATAAAGACAGTGCTCTTCTTAAGAAACCTTTTATAGTGGAGAATCCATGCCGCCAAGGCTATTTGGCATGGATTCTCCTTGTTTACGGTAAATGCTCTTTTACGGCTACCTTTTGCTGTACATACGCTGTCTGCGCTGCGATACGAACGTTTCTGTCGATGAAAAGCCATTCAGGCATCAGCTAGAATGAAAAACAACAAAGAAAGCTTAAGGCTTTTATCGTAAACCTTTTTTCGCTTTGTGTACCTTTTGAACCACGTTGCCCCTAGAGGTTGTAGTGATTGATCTATTGGCCCAAAAAATACCGGTTATCCTTAATGCTTTACCGTATATTTTAGCCGGAGCCGTCGTGACCCTTGTCACCGTGGTGGGGGCCTTGAGCCTTGGCCTTGTTATGGGGGTGCCCTTGGCTGTGCTACAGGTTTATGGGCCACGTTGGTGTGCATGGCTCATTAGCGTGTATGTTTGGTTTTTTCGCGGCATGCCTGTGCTTTTGTTATTATTTTTATTTTATTTTGGACTGTTTGAAGCGATTGGGCTTAACATGTCCACCATTACAGCCTCATGCCTTGTGCTTGGCATGGCAAGCGCGGCCTACCAGTCGCAAATTTTTAGAGGATCTATAGAAGGCTTGGCTGTAGGGCAGTTTAAAGCGGCTCGCGCCCTTGGCATGAATGATTTTCAAGTTATTAAAAACATTATTTTACCCCAAGCCATGCGCATGTCCATTCCCGGATGGTCCAATGAGTTTTCTATTTTGCTCAAAGATTCAGCGTTGTGTTTTGTACTGGGGACGCCTGAAATTATGGCTCGAACACACTTTGTGGCTTCCAGAACTTATGAGCATTTACCGCTCTATATAACGGCTGGCTTATTGTATTTAATGATTACCCTTGTTGGGGTAAAACTTTTGCGACTGCTTGAAAGCAAGACGCATATCCCCGGCTACACCTTAAGCGGTAGCTTGTGAGGCCTGCATGACCCCTGTACTTCGCGCAGAAAATATCAGTATTTGCCTTGGCGGCAAAACCATCCTTGATGACGTTTCCTTGTCCGTTGGGTCCGGTGAGCTTAAAGTGCTTATTGGGCCTTCAGGCGGAGGAAAAAGCACTTTATTGCAATGCCTTAACTATCTGCTAACCCCGGATGCGGGCCAAATTTGGCTTGAAGGCAACCCCATTGATATTGGCAATAAACGTTCCCTTTGTCATTACCGTCAGCAGGTAGGCATGATTTTTCAGGATTTTAACTTGTTTGACCATTTAAATGCTGAAGAAAATGTAACCATAGCGTTGCGTAAAGTGGCCGGCTACTCAAAGGAAAAAGCTAAAGAAAGGGCCATGCATGAACTTGTAAAGGTGGGTTTGGGCCAAAAAAGCAAATTGTATCCGGCAGAGCTTTCCGGAGGGCAAAAACAGCGCGTTGCCATTGCTAGGGCTCTTGCCATGGATCCTACTGTTATGCTGCTTGACGAGCCAACCTCTGCGTTAGACCCAGAGCTTGTGGGCGAGGTGCTTGGAGTTATTCGTGACCTTGTGAACGGCGGTATGACCATGGTCATGGCCACGCACCAGATGGACTTTGCTTGCGCGTTGGCCACAGAAATTTTGTTCATGGAGCAGGGTAAAATTATCGAGCAAGGCTCCCCTGCGGCATTATTGGCAGTAGGGGCAGGGACGCGTACCAGTGATTTTTGTGCGCACCTTAATCAACCTAATGCCCTTGATGGTTCATGCAGCTGTGCAG
The DNA here is from genome assembly GCA_964370375.1 of uncultured Desulfovibrionaceae bacterium. Taxonomy (GTDB): domain Bacteria; phylum Desulfobacterota; class Desulfovibrionia; order Desulfovibrionales; family Desulfovibrionaceae; genus CAYJIX01. The sequence goes on from CAYJIX010000011.1 coordinate 2,935, forward strand.
AGGTATCTTTACCCGAGAAGGCTTTGGCGGAGAACAATCCATGCTGATGGACGTGTTGCAGTTTTTGCAAGTCATTCCGGGCTTTGGCTGGATTGATCCCGTGTTTTTGGCAGACAGGGTTATGCCTGCCTTAAACAGAGGGTTTTGGATGTCTGTTGCACTGATTGTGCCGTCTTCAATTATTGGATTTGTTTTTGGCGCTTTTCTTGGTGTTGTGCGTGTGTTTGGCCCTGCGTGGGTGCGATTTTTGGGCAATGTGTACACAACGCTTTTTCGTGGTGTGCCCCTTGTGGTTCAGCTTATGATTTTGTATTTTGGCCTGCCCAATGTGGGGATTTACTTTGATCCGTATACTGCCTCTGTCATAGGGTTTATTCTATGTACAGGGGCTTATCAATCAGAATATATCCGCGGGGCTTTGCTTTCTATCAGGCAAGGCCAAATTAAAGCGGCTTCTGCCTTGGGATTTAGCAAATTGCAGACCATTTTGTGGGTCGTCATCCCTCAAGCAGCAAGGCGCGCACTTCCGGGGTGCGGTAATGAAATCATTTATTTGATCAAATATTCTTCGTTGGCCTATATCATTACCTGTATTGAGCTTACTGGCGAAGCCAAAATTGTGGTTTCACGCACCTTTCGCCCGACAGAAGTGTATATGGTGGCAGGGGCATATTACCTTGTGCTGGTATCTGTTGCAACATGGTTACTGCACAAGCTTGAAAAGCATTTTAGCATACCCGGGTTTGGTAGAACAAAATAGACGCTCACTAAACTGCGCTATGCAGTGGAGTTTTGAAAAAGATTTTAGACAAGGGTTAAGGGGGCCAAGTTGTGCTTTTCTTAATCCATAACCGATATATACTGTGTTTTAGTAAAAAGGATTCTTCATGGCCACATTGGAAACCATTCGTAATTTTAGCATTATTGCCCACATAGATCATGGCAAATCTACACTTGCTGACCGTATCCTTGAGATTACAGGGGCTGTGTCTGCTCGCGAACAGCGTGATCAGTATCTGGATAAAATGGATTTAGAGCGTGAAAGGGGCATCACCATCAAGGCGCAAACAGTACGCATTCCGTACAAAGCTGCGAACGGTCAAGACTACATCCTCAACCTTATTGATACGCCTGGTCACGTGGACTTTAACTACGAAGTTTCGCGCTCTTTGGCGGCCTGTGACGGCGCTTTGTTGGTGGTTGATGCAACCCAAGGTGTGGAAGCCCAAACCCTTGCCAACGTGTATTTAGCGCTTGATCATGATCATGAAATCATTCCGGTGCTGAACAAAATTGACTTGCCAAGTGCCGATGTTGACCGTGTCAAGCAAGATATTGAAGAGGCTATTGGCCTTGATTGTTCAGATGCCATTGCCGTAAGTGCTAAAACAGGCATGGGTGTGTCTGATGTGCTTGAAGCGATCATTGAACGGTTGCCAAGCCCTGAAGGCGATCCCAACGCGCCTTTTAAAGCCCTTATTTTTGACTCGTGGTACGATTCATATCAAGGCGTTGTGGTTCTGTTTAGAATTGTTGACGGCACCATCAAGAAAGGACAGCGGATCAAGCTTTTTTCCACTGAAAAAACCTACGAGGTGATTCGCCTAGGGGTGTTTGCGCCGGAACCTTCCGATGTGGCTAGCCTTGGTGCCGGTGAAGTTGGCTTTTTATGCGGCAATATTAAGGAGCTTGGCGATGCCAAGGTGGGCGATACCATCACGCTTGTAGATAATCCTTGCCTTGAGCCTGTTCCCGGCTTTAAAGACGTACTGGCGGTGGTTTTTTGCGGCTTATATCCTTCTGACCCTAGCGATTATGAGCCCATGAAGGCAGCCCTTGAAAAGTTGCAGCTCAATGACGCGGCCTTTTCTTGGGAGCCTGAAACATCACAAGCTTTGGGTTTTGGATTCCGCTGTGGTTTTCTTGGGCTTTTGCATATGGAAATCATTCAAGAGCGCCTTGAAAGAGAGTTCCAGGTCGACCTTATCGCAACAGCGCCTTCGGTCATTTATCGGGTGGAAACGAGTGACGGTAAAACCATAGAAATTGATAACCCGTCAAAGCTTCCAGACCCTGCACGGATAAGCGCTTTGTATGAGCCCTATGTCAAGATTGACATTCACGTGCCGAGCGAATTTGTGGGCAATGTGTTGAAATTGTGTGAAGAAAAACGCGGTATCCAAAAAAATCTAGACTATCTGGCAACAAACAGGGTGGTCATAACCTATGAACTGCCGTTTGCTGAAATCGTTTTTGACTTTTTTGATCGTTTAAAATCAGCCACCAAAGGCTATGCTTCCATGGATTACGAAGTGGTGGATTATCGCACGTCAAACCTTGTCAAGTTGGACATTATGCTCAACGGTGAACCTGTGGACGCCCTTGCAGTGATTGTGCACAAGGATAAGGCGTACCACTATGGGCGCGCGCTGGCGTTGAAGCTTAAACGAACCATTCCTCGACAGCTTTTTGAAGTGGCTATTCAGGCTGCCATTGGGCAAAAAGTTATTGCCCGCGAAAGCGTTTCGGCCATGCGCAAAAACGTTACTGCCAAATGTTACGGCGGTGACATTACAAGAAAGCGCAAGCTGCTTGAAAAGCAAAAAGAAGGCAAACGCCGCATGAAGCGCATGGGGAACGTGGAATTGCCGCAAGAAGCCTTTTTGGCTGCTTTGCAGGTGGGGGATGATTAGAGGCGGGGCTTGTTACGCGTCTTGCAAAAGTATTTGAATCTCCACGGGTTCCCCAAACACTTTGAGCAGAGCAGGGGTCATTTGTTGAACGCTTGCTTGCTCTACCGAAGAAAGTTTTTGGGTTACAATTTGCAGCACCATGTCACCCTTTTTTCGTATGAACTTGGCATCTGTTACATGCTGACAGTGCAGACGATCCATATTTTCTGCCAACGCAAGATATAAGCTATAGAGGCGAAATGTTGTGTAAAAATCCTTGTCCAGATGTAATAGGGCAGGATGTTTGCGGCTTGGGATTTTATTATGAAAAAGGGTTAAAAGGGCCAAAACATCTATTTCTTCTTCTGTAAAACCTAAAAGCTCGGAGTTACGAATAAGGTAATGCCCGTGGGCTGCGTGTTGTGAATAGGCAATAAAAATACCTATATCGTGCAAAAAGGCCGCGTGCTGCAAAATCTCTCGCCATGTATGGTTAAAGGGCATGCAGGCGGCGTCAATGGCACTGTCGTGCAAGGCAAGGGCCAGCATGCTGACGTGGCGTGCATGAAGTTCTTCCACTTGGCAGCGTTTGCCGAGCTGGTTTATGCTGGTTTCGCGCACATTTGTGATGGGGGTTATAGGCTGTTTGCCGATTTGGCGTAATTTTTCTTCTAGCACGCCATCCATTAGAGTGCGCGCGCTTATGCGAACAGCTTGTAAGTCAAGCTCCTCAAGCAGAGCTTGCAGAATAGCAGCGCCTGCAACAAGCACCTCTGCGCGGCGTTCATTGATCCCGGGCAAGGCTTTTCGCTCATCAAGGGACATGGCACAGATATACTTGCTGACTCGGCGTAAAGCCTGCAAGGTTAAGACCTCATTGTCTGTGTCAGGAGCTTCTTCTGCATACATGAGCTTTGATATATGATGGAGCGCTTGCGCTGTGCCGGAGCTTGCCACGGCCTCAAGCAGCGAAAACGAGCGTACCCTTGCAATCTCATGGCTTGCCACGCGTAAAACATGCTCTTTCATTGCATTAAATGTGGCAGTTGATACGGGGCCCGTCTTGTTGTCCAAAAAATGGTTGGTCAGGCGGACGCAGCCAATTTTGAGCGAATCAAGGTTTTCAAATTGTTGCGAATTGGCCACAATCAGCTCTGTGCTACCACCGCCAATATCAATGTATAGCCTTGGTATTTTTGAAAAAGGCAATCCGCTTGAAACGCCAAGCCAAATCAGGCGAGCCTCTTCCTTTCCGGAAATTATGGTGAAAGGCAGCCCTGTTGTTTCGCGCACTTTTTCGATAAAATGCTTGCCGTTTTTGGCATCGCGAACAGCAGCTGTGGCCACGGCAACCACTTGTGAGGCGCCATACATGGTCCGCATGCTGGCAAAGGCGTGCAGCACCTCAAGGGTGCGATCCATGGCGGCGTCTTGCAGTTGCTTTGTTTCAAAGGCGTTTTCGCCAAGGCGGACCATATGCTTTAGCCTATTAAGGATGGTATAGGCACCGCCCGAGAGCAGTTTTACAACCAAGAGTCTAGCTGAGTTGCTACCAAGATCAATAATGCAAGCGATTTTTTCCGACTCTGCAAGGGCAGAGGGCGGACGAGATGTTGCAGAAACTCGCAAACTATCGCTGCCTTGCTGAGGTGTTTTGTGTGTTACGCTTGTCAGCTCTTGTTCGTGACTGCCGTTGTGATTTGTGTGCATTGACATTCTACCGTGCGTGTAAAGAGGTGTTCAAAGAGCGCGCTTTTTTGGGGCACCCTGCGTATTTCATGTAAACAGCCTTTTGGGCAATAAAGCTCAAGCAGTATCTTGTCAACATGTATACTTATTTGCAAGCTTTGTACGTGCCCTGCATGGTCATAGTCCAGGGCGTCTGCCAAACGCAATAACGATGCGCAAATGCTGACAGCTGTACGTGTTTTTTCATCAAGCTTGGCAAAGCGTTTGTGTTTTGTTGAAGGCAGGCTTTTGCGGTGGTAACGTGCTATGATAGCTACTAAAGGTCGTGAGCTATCGCTAAGTTTTTCTACACTATTGGCACGGATCATGCGAGCACTAGTTTTGTGGTGATCTACTTGGCCGTATATCCATCCTATGTCATGGAGCCTGGCTGCTGCTCGTAGCATTTTACGCCATTTTGGTGATAGCCTATGCAACGAGGCAAGCCCGTCAAAAAGCAGGGTGCAAAGGTGTTCAACATGTTGCCCGTGCTCAAGATCGCGCTGCAATATGGGCGAGGCTAGCTCTGCCTTACTTAATGGTGCATGTTTCATGGAAGGGCTCCTCAAATCAAGTGCGCCTAGGTTCCAATCCTATGTGACAATGTTTTTGACAAGTTTCATGGTCACGGTATGTATAGGATTCATGATTTTTGCAAACAATACACAGGCTATAACGTTGATTACAATTGATGCTATACCTGTGATTATCAAGGCTATGGCGTAACCCAAATGATACGTATTGATAAATATCCATGCAGATACAGAAAACAGCACAATCATATGTACAAGGATCACTTCAAAGGAATAGCTTGCACAGGCAAGCAAAAAGGGATGTGATAATGCCTTTTGTAATGCTTCTGTATATAAAACAGACAGTAAAATAAAAAATATTCCAAGGTTTTGAATATACATTTTTAGGGAAAATGAATCGATGACAAGCTCACTAAATACAGCAGCAAAAAGCCCACATGCAAGCAAAGAATAGGTGATATAGGGAGCGATTTTTTTTGTATAATGGCTGTAAATATCAGCAACTATTATCCCAACGATAAAAGAAATAAAAAGGGGCGCGTATGCACATAAGGCGAGGAAAAGCGCGTAGAATATAAACCTATGTCGAAGACTGCCAAAAAGTATAAGGATGAAGTACGATATGTAAGAGCCCAAAAAAATCACATGCATACACCACAAAACAGTCACGTAGGCATTGTCATTTATGATCATGCTTCTGAACAAAGCAGAGATGAACGCATCTGCCCACGAAAAGTCAGCTCCCGTGAACATGACAAGGTTCCAGTTGATATCAAGCAACTTGCCAAGTTCCTGATTAAAGTACCAACCGTTTATATAAAAGACATACGAAAGCAATGTCACCGCAAGAACATATGGAGCAAAGCGAAAATACCGTGTTAATGCTTGTTGTTTTACCCATTCAATGTCGTTCTGGGTGAAAAAGCGCACAGCAGGAATAAAGGCAATGAGAGAGAAAAAAATATATAAAATAAAGGTACCGTTGCTTATGGCAGAAAAAGGAAACAAATCCCAATAATAGGCTATCTTTTCAGCATGTTCCACATTGGACTGCCAGCCGATATACCCAAAATGTCCAAAGGCTATAAAGTAGTGAACGATCACAACAAAAATGGCACACAACCCCTTTAAGCCATCAATGTGAGATACTCTTTTGTGCACTATCGATCTCCTTCTGGGCAGGATGTAAAAATCTTGCTGCAGACAGGCTCCGTACGGCGGCAGGAACGTTTTCCGTGCTGGCTAAAGGCCTGTGCGCAGGGGGTCGACAAATTGTGTTTAAAACCCTTTGGAAGCACGCTTGAGCAAGTGTTCTTGGACATTAAAAGGCTTTGCCCCTTCCTCGGCTTCTCGACGAATATAGGTTCCGTCAGCTTGCAAAAGGTAGGTTTTTTCAGTGTCTTCAAAATGAGGTTTAAGGATGTTTTTATAGATGCGCATACAAAGTTTAGGGTCAAGGATGGGGGTAAGCACCTCAATGCGGCGGTCAAGGTTGCGCGGCATAAGGTCCGCGCTGCCGATATACAGCAAGGGAGTGCCGTTATTATAAAAGGCAAAGAGGCGCGTGTGTTCAAGAAAACGCCCAACAAGGGATGATACTTCAATATTTTCACTAATTCCCGGCAGGCCGGGCTTGATGCAGCAAACACCACGGATTTGCAGGTGCACTTTTACGCCATACATGGAAGCCCTATAAAGAGCTTGGATGCACGCTTCATCCACAAGCTGGTTGCATTTAAAATGAATATTTCCGTTACCGTGTTTTTGGTGTTGGGCTATTTCTTGGTCAATGGCGCATAAAAGGTGTTTTCGCATGGTTGCTGGCGATACAAGCAAGTGTCGATATTCATCCTGTATGGCATAGCCGGTCATAACATTAAAAACATCTGTGACATCAGCGCATATGCCCGGGTGTGCTGTGATGATGCCAAGGTCGCTGTATATTTTGGCTGTGGCCGGATTGTAGTTGCCTGTACCAATATGCGCATAGCGGCGAACGCCATTTGCTTCTTTACGAACAACGAGGCAAAGCTTGGCGTGCACCTTCATGCCCGGGAGCCCGTACACTACGTGGATTCCGGCTTTTTCTAGCTCCTCTGCCCATGTGATGTTTAGGGCCTCGTCAAAGCGTGCTTTAAGTTCCACCACGGCGGTAACTTGTTTTCCGGCACGTCGCGCTTCAATAAGCGACTTTACAATAGGTGAATCGTTGCCGCAGCGATACAGGGTTTGTTTTATGGCCATAACCTTGGGGTCAGTGCTGGCCTGGCGCACAAAATCTTGCACCGGAGTAAAGCTGTTGTACGGGTGGAATAGCAAAGCAGGTTTTTCGCGCACTTGGCGGAACAGATTGTCAAGCTTGTCTTGAGTAAACATGGGCGGAACATATGGCGTGATGGGAGCTTCTTTAAGTCCGGCTCGCCCAAGTCCATATAAGGCCATCATGTCAGCAAAAGCTAAAGGAAGTTTAGTTTTATAGACCTGAAAAGGTGTTAGACGCAGCAGATGCACCAAAAAGCGTATCAAGGGGGATGGCATGTTATGATTTACCTCAAGGCGCACAACGTTGCCAAAGCGTCGCTGGTCCACAAGGTCGCGTACAGCTTCAAGCAGATCCCCTGCTTCATCTTCTGCCAATTCAAGGTCTGTGTTGCGAGTGATACGAAAAACGCCCACATGCACGATGGTATGGCCCGGAAATAGAAGATGCAGATGAGCCTGAATAAGGTCTTCAATAAGCACGATATCATTGTCGCGAGCCCCAGATGAAAATCCTAAAGCCGCATAGGTTTTGGCTTCTTTGTTACGCGGTGTAAAGACAAAACGCGAGATATTATTTGGGCATTTTATACGAGCGTAGCGAACAATGCCTTGGCTATCCGTTAAAAAAACAATAAAATTGAGGCTAAGATTAGAAATGGTTGGCAAAGGATGGCTTGGGTCAATGGCTTGCGGCGTGAGTATGGGAAAAAGCTCATCTAAAAAATAGGCTTCCAAGAAGCGTTTTTGTTTGCGCGTAAGGCTATTATACCGCACAATACGCACGCCGCGCTCTTGAAGCTGTTTTGAAAGGTATTTGCGCCAGTGTTCTTCACCCTTGTTTAAAAGGCGTACGGTATTACGCCGAATTTCAGCAAGCTGGCGTGCAGGAGGCGTTTTGTCGGATCCTAGAGAAGGAGCTTGGCTTATATATTGTTCCAAAATCCCTGAAACACGAACCATGAAAAACTCGTCCAAATTGCTATGAAAAATGCTTAAAAATTTAAGCTGCTCCAAGAGCGGCGATTGTTTATCAACGCCTTCATTGAGCACTTTGCTGTTAAATTCAAGCCAGTTGAGTTCGCGGTTTAAGTACAAATCCGGCTTTGACAAGTCAACGGACTCAACTTCATCAATGATGTTAGAACGAAGAGGAGGGCTTGAAACAAGTGTTTCATGACGACAGACAGATTTATCCTTGGGCGAAGGTTGTGTAGAAGGGGCCACGGTTACATCCTTGTTTGGGGCTCAATGGGGCAAAAAGCAAGCGACAATGCATGTCTTAGACTTAAAATAAAATAGATACGTTTAATTCTATATACTGACTATGACAAACCTGTGTCAAGCAAGCTAGAAGAAATCTTTAGGCCGTTTGCATTGGGAGAAATGCCTTCTTGCATGCTTGACAAAAACGCCTGACTGTTGAAAACAAAACTATGGAAATTACACATCCCCCCCTTTTTCTTTACGAACGTATTTTGGGCGATATTGAAAGCCGCATTGTTAGCGGTCAGTGGTTGCCCGGGCATGCTATTCCTTCTGAAACCGAGCTGGGCAAAACCTACGGTTGTTCACGGATGACCGTCAACAAGGCGTTGACCCAGCTTGCCCGTAAAGGGCTTATTGAACGGCGCAGACGTACAGGTACGCGTGTTGCCAGACCAAGAACAGAATCTGCCGTACTTGATGTCAGCTCTATTGAAAGTGAGGTGCTGGCCCTTGGCCTGCCGTATAGGTATCGTTTGCTTTCTTGCCAGCAAAAAAGCGCAGATGCCTCCACGCCCTCCTTTAGTACCGGAGCCGCATTGCTTTTTTTGCGGAGCTTGCATTTTGCCGGAAATGCTGCTTTTTGCCTTGAACAGCGCATTATAAATCTTGAAGTTGTGCCTGAGGCAAAAAGCATTTGTTTTGATGCTCAGCCTCCGGGGGCTTGGCTTATACAGCAAGTGCCTTGGAGCGCAGCTTCTCACGTTATTAGTGCAGAAGTGGCCGATGAAGAAAACGCCGCCTTACTTGAGGTGCCCGAAGGTGCTGCCTGCCTTGTCATGTGCCGAGAAACCACAACTCCAGAAAGCGTGGTGATAACAAGCGCCAGATTAACTTACCCCGGCGCAAGGCATACGGTGCGGGCAAAATTTACTCCGGGAAATAGCGGCTAGTGGCATGCGGTCGTTCTTGAAAAATATATAAATTGAATAGGATAGCATCGATTTTTTGTCGATGCTTTTTTAGTTGACAGCGTTTACGCCAATATGTATATACAAATACAGTGGTAAAAAGCAGAGCGTAGAGGCAACACGGCCTCACACACTTTGTCGTTGGCATAGAATCTGTCCAAAACCTAATGGAGTCCTCATGATACTGTATCGCAACATGACCTTAGTAACCCCTGTAGGTGGCAAGGGGCCAAAGGCAGGTAGCTCACAAGGCTGTGTGACTACCTATGATAGGGGCGCACTATTGGTAGAGCACGGGCGTATTGTGGCTGTTGGAAATGAAAAAGATGTTACGGCACACCCTCTTGCTGCTACTGCAACAGTTGAAGATCTTGGCGGTCGCTGTGTTATCCCGGGATTTGTAGATCCACATACGCATATGTGTTTTGTAGCAAAGCGTGAGAATGAGTTTCGCATGCGCCTTGAAGGCAAGAGCTATTTGGACATTTTGGCCCAAGGCGGCGGTATTTTGTCTTCTGTAAAGTCTGTGCGTAACGCTTCTGACGAACAGCTTTATGCCGCAACGCGCAACAACGCCCTTAAGGCCTTGTGCAGCGGAACAACCACTGTTGAAATAAAAAGCGGCTATGGCCTTGATGTGCCAACAGAAATGCGCATGCTCAAAGTAATAGCTCGCGTGGCTGAAGAAACCCCTTTAGATGTTGTGCCCACTTTTATGGGGGCTCACGCTATTCCTCCTGAATATAAGGAGTGTCCCGACCGCTTTATTGATGAGCTTGTGGACGCCCTTCCTGAAGTCGCCAAGTCAAACCTTGCACGGTTTTGCGATGTGTTTTGTGAAACCGGCGTTTTTAGTATCGAGCAAAGCCGCCGCTTGTTGCAGGCAGCACAGCAAAACGGCTTGGGGGTTAAAATTCATGCGGATGAAGTGCATGACCTTGGCGGTGCAGCACTTGCCGCAGAAGTGGGAGCCTTATCTGCCGAACACCTTTTGGCTGCCAGTGAAGGTGGCATTGATGCCATGGCTAAACAAGGCGTTGTTGCTGTGCTTTTGCCGGCCACAGCCTATAGCTTGCGCAAACCCTACGCAAAAGGCCGTTTGATGATTGATAAGAGCCTTGCCGTGGCCCTAGCCACCGATTGCAACCCGGGTTCTTGTTATTGCGAGAGCATGCCCTTTGTTTTTGGTCTTGCGGTTATGCAAATGCATATGACACCGGAAGAGGCTTTGGTGGCATGTACCTTAAATGCTGCTCATGCAGTAGGTATGGCTGATAAAGTAGGGAGCCTTGAGGTTGAAAAGCAAGCAGATTTTCTTGTGCTTGAGGGAGATAGCCCTGCCTGCATAGCCTACCATGCAGGTGCTAACCCTGTGTCTTGTGTATATAAAGCAGGCACCCTTGTAGCTCGTGATGGTGCTTTGGTATAGCTTGTCACGGTGTAAAATTTCATTGCGCAATGCGCAAGGGCAGGTAAGTGCCCAAAATATGGATGGCAGGGTTTTAACATCATGTAATGTTTAACTAAAAGTGAAAGGAGTTTCGTTATGATGAGCAATGATACAGCGGCGAACGCTATGACCATCAAACTTGAAGGGCCGCTTCCTCCTCCTGCTACGTTTGACCCCAAATACCGTCGCGCTCCTGACCGCGGATGTACCCTCAATCGAGAGCAGACCAAGTTGGCCCTTGAAAACGCTCTACGCTATGTACCCGAATGCTATCATGAAGAAGTGATCCCTGAATTTTTAGAAGAATTGCGCACGCGTGGGCGCATTTACGGCTATCGTTTCCGCCCGGTTGGCAAATTGTCCGGTAAATCTATTGACGAATACAAAGGTGCCTGTGTTGAAGGCAAAGCCTTTCAGGTCATGATTGACAACAACCTTGATTTTGAAGTGGCTCTCTATCCTTACGAGCTTGTGACCTACGGTGAAACAGGGCAAGTTTGTCAAAACTGGATGCAGTACCTTTTAATTAAAAAGTATCTTGAAGTAATGACCCAGGACCAAACCCTAGTGATGGAATCAGGGCACCCCTTGGGTCTGTTCCCTTCGCGTCCCGACGCGCCACGGGTTATCATCACCAACGGCCTTATGGTTGGCCTTTATGACAACATGCCCGACTGGCATTATGCAGCCCAGCTTGGTGTTACAAACTATGGACAAATGACGGCAGGTGGTTGGATGTATATTGGGCCACAAGGTATTGTGCATGGTACCTTTAACACCTTGCTCAATGCAGGCCGTATTCACCTTGGCCTTAAAGGTCGCGATAACCTTGCAGGAAAACTGTTTGTTTCTTCTGGCCTTGGCGGTATGAGCGGCGCGCAACCTAAAGCAACAGAAATTGCTGGTGGCGTTGGCATTATTGCCGAAGTTGATGAAAGCCGTATCAAAACCCGCTTGGATCAAGGTTGGGTAACAAAAGGCTCTGCCGACCTTGCACAGGTCTTTGCTTGGGCTGCTGAAGGCATGAAGTCAAAAGAGCCCCTTTCCATTGCCTATCACGGTAATATTGTTGACTTATTGCAGTATGCTGTTGATAACAATGAACACATTGATTTGTTGTCTGACCAAACGTCCTGTCACGTAGCATATGATGGGGGCTATTGTCCTCAAGGCCTTACCTTTGAAGAACGCACGCGTCTTTTGGCTGAAGATCGTACAACGTTTTGCCGTATGGTCGACGAGACCCTTAAAAAGCATTACGAGCTGATTGATATACTGTCCAAACGTGGCACCTACTTCTTTGACTATGGGAATGCCTTCTTAAAGGCTGTGTATGATGCCGGTGTTACAGCCATTTCTAAAAATGGCAAGGACGATAAAGACGGCTTTATCTTTGCTTCCTATGTCGAAGATATTATGGGCCCCTTATTGTTTGACTATGGTTATGGGCCTTTCCGCTGGGTTTGCCTTTCCCGAAAACCAGAAGATTTGGCAAAAACCGATGCCGCAGCCATGGATTGCATTGATCCTGACCGCCGTCCCCAAGACTATGACAACTGGGTGTGGATTCGTGATGCGGAAAAAAATCGTTTGGTTGTGGGAACACAGGCCCGTATCTTGTATCAAGATGCCGAAGGCCGCGTGAACATTGCCTTGCGTTTTAACGAAATGGTACGACGCGGCGAAATCGGGCCTGTAATGCTTGGACGAGATCACCACGACACTTCTGGTACGGATAGCCCTTTCCGCGAAACAGCCAACATAAAAGACGGCAGCAATATGACTGCTGACATGTCCATCCAATGCTACGCAGGTAATGCTGCACGTGGCATGAGCCTTGTGGCTTTGCACAATGGTGGTGGCGTTGGCATAGGTAAGGCCATCAATGGTGGTTTTGGACTGGTGCTTGACGGTAGCGCGCGTGTGGATGCCATCATTCAGTCGGCGCTCTTTTGGGATGTTATGGGGGGGGTTGCCAAGCGTAACTGGGCCCGTTGCTCAAATGCCATGGACGTGTGCGCTACCATGAACAAAGAGCGTTCAGGAAAGCTTCACATTACCATACCTTATACAGTCAAGCCCGAACTTTTGGATAAAGTGCTTGATTAAAACCGTTTTGTAACGTAAATGAGGCTGAACAGCGTGTTTTTTTCTATGCTGTTCAGCTTTTTTATATTTTAGGTAAAATGATGCTTGCAAGATGCGGCCTGATCGTCTATACATCTTGTTCCTTGCACATAAACATACACATTTCGGAGCGTGGCGCAGCTTGGTAGCGCACCTGCTTTGGGAGCAGGGGGTCGCTGGTTCGAATCCAGTCGCTCCGACCATTTTAAAAGTCCACCTTTTGGGTGGACTTTTCATATTGATGACAAAGTCCGCTTTTACTCTTTAAAAGGCGGGCTTTTTTTATGTGCTATTTTGGTGAGTATAAAATCATAAAAAATATGTTCAATCTTGCGCCTACTAGAACAGCACATGAGTAGAACTGTTCGTGATTGAGAAGGGATTTTGCTGAAGTAATCATATAAAAGGCAAGAAAATAGCATTACATTCCAATGGATTGTCATTTTTTTAGGATTGACTTGGCATAAGCAAAGGTTTCTTTTCTATCAAATAATGTAACTTTTACTACAAAATGACGAATGAACATTACAAGCAAAAAAGCCAGACTAGAAAACTAATCTGGCTTTTTTGTGTATCAAGCTGATACGCGGCATAGTTTATGAGCTGTAAGGTTCAGTTCCCGTATCTAGTTGCGAATCCCCTTCGTCTTCAAAGGGTTCTGTACCCAAATCTCCTTCAAGTTTGGAAACCACAAGTGCGCCGGTGGCATCGCCAAGCACGTTAAGCGAAGTACGGGCCATGTCAACAACACGGTCGATACCTGCAATAAGCGCTACTGCTTCAAGAGGAATGGATACTTGCGTAAACACGATGCTTACCATAATAAGGCCGGCTCCGGGAACGCCTGCTGTTCCGATGGAGGCCAAAAGGCCCATGAGCAACACAGTGAGTTGCTTGTCAATGGTCAACGGCATGCCATAGACCTCGGCAGCAAAGATGGCAGCAATACCCATGTAGATGGCAGTACCGTCCATATTGATGGTGTTGCCAAGGGGAATAGAGAAGCTGGACACGCCTTTGGAAGCACCAAGGCGACGAACGCTTTGCATGTTAGTGGGCAAAGCGGCTGCGCTTGAACAGGTTGTAAAAGCAATAAGGAAGGGTTCAAAAATGCCTTTAAAAACCTTAACAGGTGAAAGCCCGGTAAATTTAATGAGCGGTATATAACAAATAAGGATATGCAATATAGCCGCAAGGTACATAACAAAAATGAATTTTGCTAAGGGCATAAGGACTGACAATCCGTGGGCTGCCACTGTATACGCCATAAGGCCAAATACGCCTATAGGTGCGTACATCATGACAAGGTTTGTCAAGCGAATCATTACGTCGCCCATAAGTTCAAAAATGCGCAGTAAGGGTTTGCCTGCTTCGCCAATGGAGCTTAAAGCAAAGCCAAACATGATGGCAAAGAAAATGATCTGCAACATGTTGCCTTTGGCCATTGCTTCCACTGGGTTTAGCGGAACAATACCCATAAGGGTGTTAACAAGGCTTGGAGGTGTGATTTGCTTTGCAGTTAAGCCTTCAGTTGACAGGTCAAGTCCTGTACCCGGTTGGAAAATGTTTGCCAAAACAAGGCCGATGATCACGGCAACTGCTGTGGTTGCAAAGTAGTAGATCAAGGTTTTTACTGCAACTCGTCCAAGTTTGCTAAGATCGTGAATACCAGCTGCTCCGGCTACTAATGTAGCCAGTACAAGGGGCACAACAATCATGCGGATGAGTGTGATAAAAAGTTGACCTAAAGGACGTAAGTAGGTCGCGGCATCAAAATTGACCATAGGAGAGATAACCCCTACGATAACGCCAAGCACAAGGCCAATGACCATCTGCGTTGGTAGACCCATTTTACTTTGTTTTTCTGTCATACGTAACTCCCTCTTCTTTTTACGGGTTAAACTATGCCGATTATATCAGCTATTAAAAAATATGATATGAAAGAAATCTTTTTCTTGCAAGAAAAATTTGTAAGGGCGTAATTTGCCCAGCTTTGAGAAGGGCGTTTTTCACTGTGTTTGGGCTTTGTTTAGACAAAATGTTTAAATTTGTGAAGAATATTAGAGGATTTTTGTTTGTAGATTCTTCTTTTGGTTCGTTTGCTTTTGTGGTAAAAAAAAATTGTTATATGGTATATCTATGCTTTTATAGGAATTTTACAATTAAAGTCATGGCAATTGTTTGAAATGATTTTTTATTTAAAAAGTTGTACAATATAAGCTAAAATAATAATCAGGAAAGAGTAGTTTTGGCACTTTTTTGATTATGAGCTTTTTTTTGTAAAAAGTTCGCACTCTTTGCGCAAAAAGTAAAATGTAAACGCGGTAAAGGTTAACCAGGATTTACTTCTGGCATGCTGAAGGTGTTTTTAAAATCAGCGTGCTTTTCTAAAAGTGGAAAAAATGCTTTTTTTGATAATGGCAAGCTAGAATGGGCTTTAAGTACAAGAATAAATTTTACGACAATTTGTTGTAAAATTAGTTGGTTCTGTGAATGCAATTTTTTTATGTAGTCTTTTAGATTTTTTGTATGAGGTGTTGAATGCGTGTCGCTATCGTTCATTACTGGCTTGTTGGGATGCGCGGCGGTGAAAAAGTGGTTGAGGCTTTGTGCCGACTTTACCCGCAGGCAGATATTTATACACATTGTGTGCAGCCGTCTGAATTGTCACCTGTTTTGAAAGAGTTTTATACTAATAATAGGTTGCATACATCATTTATTCAAAATTTGCCAGCAAGTGCGCGTTTTTATAAATATTATGTTCCACTTATGCCTTTGGCGTTGGAACAATTGGATTTGCGTAAGTATGACCTTGTTATTTCAAGCGAATCTGGCCCTGCTAAAGGAATTGTAGTGCCTTCACATATTCCGCATGTTTGCTATTGCCATAGCCCTATGCGGTATTTTTGGGATATGTATCAGGATTATTTAGAAGAATCAGGTTTTATGACGCGGCTTTTCATGCGCCCGTTTGCGCATTATTTGCGCATGTGGGATACGATTTCAGCTCATCGGGTTGATAGGGTTATTGCCAATTCAGCAGCAGTTTCGCGAAGAATAGCCCGCTGGTGGGGGCGAAAAGCTGCTGTGGTACATCCACCTGTTGATGTCGATTCTTTTACGCTTCGCACGGATTCGGCGCATAGATTTGAGCAAGATTATTATCTTTTTTGCGGAGAGCTTGTAGGGTATAAACGAGCTGATTTGGCTATTCGTGCATGCGTGCAAAGCGGGCGCAAACTTATAGTAGCCGGTGATGGGCCAGAGCTTAAACGGCTACAGAGTATTGCAAACTCCAATATACTTTTTGAAGGGCGCGTTTCAGGTCAGCGTTTAAAAGAGCTTTTTACGCATTGTAAGGCATTGCTTTTCCCCGGTGAAGAGGATTTTGGTATTGTACCGCTTGAAGCCATGGCTTCTGGTTGTCCCGTTCTGGCTTTTAAGCGCGGTGGGGCTTTGGAAACAGTGCTAGATGGCAAAACAGGAATGTTTTTTGAAGAACAGACCCCAGAGGCCCTTTGTTCTGTTATGGATAGGTTTGAGGGCATGCAAGACTGTTTTGTCCCAGTGGCAATGCGTGACCATGCAAACAATTTTACAGAACAGATTTTTTGTAGAAACTTTCAAAGCGAAGTAGCCTTAGCTCTTGCAGGAGCTAGAAGCCCCTATGCTTCGTAAGAGGGGTTTTTGTTGAACACACATTTTTATGATTTTGTATTTGTTTGTTGTGACTAGCTGCTCATTTTTTTGTTTTTTGGGCGAGAATGTGTAATATGATTTTATCAAAATAAAAATTGTGAAATAAGTATGATGTCTTTTTTTTCAAATAGAATTTTTTTGGCTGGTAAACGGTTGGCAAAGCATATTTGGCCAAGCTGTCAAATGATCCTTTTCTTTACTGATTGTGTAACGCTATTTTTTGCTTTTGCTTTGGCTGTTTTTCTACGCGAGCTTTTGGGTGGATCTGTCAACTTTTTGGTCCACATACAGCTTAGCATGTTTTTGCTGATAGCGCCCTTGTTGAATATTTTTCATGGACTCAATTCACCGACACCGCCTGTCTTGCCTGAGGAGTTACGCTGCCTTGCCTTGTCAAGCTCGTTGGCTTTTTTGGGAATCGGGTTTTTTTATCTTTTAAGTCGGCCCGTTGAGCAACCCTCACGTTTGACACTTTTAATGGGGTGGACGTTGTGCCTTCTTTTGGTGCCTTTGGCAAGAAATATAGTTAGAAAACGCTTTGCAAAAAAGGCATGGTGGGGGCGGCCTACGGTTGTTTTTGGTTTTGATGATAGCGTAGTGCAACTTATAAAACTCATGCAAAACAACCCTCTTTTAGGTCTTAAACCTGTAGCTCTAGCTGCAGAAGGGGATATAACAAATAACACTCTTGATGATATCCGTGTACTAGATGATCACGAAGTGATGGATTTTTTGTATGCACAACACAACGCTTGCGCACTTGTTGTGTTGCCACGCGCAGATGATAGATATCGATTTGGCCTTCATATGCGTACGATAATGCAATCTTTTCCCCATGTCATTCTTGTTCCGCAAGAATTTTTAGATAGTTCTATTCCATGTTGGCTGCGACCAATGGAGTTTGGGCAAACTCTTGCTCTTGAACTTCGACAAAACTTGCTAGACCCAAAAAGAATTTTGCTTAAAAGAAGTATAGATTTTGTAAGTTCTTTTTTTGGTATGATTTTTTTATCCCCTTTTTTGGCTGTGATTGCTTTGGCTATTATGATTGAGTCCCCCGGGTCTCCTTTTTTTCGTCACAAAAGAATAGGCTTTGGCGGCACAGCTTTGCGCGTGCTTAAATTTAGAACAATGGTTCAAAACGCTGAAAGTGTTCTTAACGAATATTTGGAGAAAAATCCTGAACTTAAAGAAGAGTGGGAAAAAGATCAAAAATTGCGCCATGACCCCAGAGTCACACGCGTTGGTGCTTTTTTACGAAAAACAAGCCTTGATGAGCTTCCACAGCTTTGGAATGTTTTTTGCGGCGAAATGAGCCTTGTTGGGCCACGCCCCATTGTCAATAATGAAATTGTAAAATACGGTGAAACCTTTAATACTTATGTTCGTGTGCGTCCAGGAATTACTGGACTTTGGCAGGTTTCAGGGCGTAACGACATTAGTTATGAAGAAAGGGTGACTCTTGACCGTTACTATGTTTCAAATTGGTCAACGTGGCTAGATATTTTTATACTTGCCAAAACAATACCTGTACTTTGCGCTCGTAAAGGAGCGTATTAGTATTTGTTTAAGAAGCGTCATATAGCAACAGGTGTCATAAAAAAATCAGATGACATGGATTTAATGGTATAAGATTAAAAACACACAATTATGCTTCTTCCCGTGATGCCTGGCAGAGCTTAAGAGAATGGTATGAAGAGTTTGGATTTTTCAGCTACAAATAATGAGGCGCAATCCTTTTGTGTGCAGGATGATGAATCAGGCGTTCGACTGGATGTGTTTTTAGCAGGGCGTTTGTCGCCTCAAATTGTTTCACGTGAAAAAATCAAGGAAGCAATCAAGCAGGGCGCATGCACCGTCAACGAGCAAAAGATAGAAAAGGTCAGTTTTAAGCTTGATGACGGGGACACAGTGAGTATTGTTTTGCCGCAAATCGAACCCCATGCTCTTCTCCAGCAAGATGTCAGCCGTGGCGTTGGTAGCTATGGGGCAGGGCAGCTTAAAGTTCTTTATGCGGATGATGAGCTTGCAGTCATTGACAAGCCTGCTGGTCTTGTCGTTCACCCTTGTCCAAGTTGCCAGGGCGAAACGCTTGTGCACCAATTGTTGGTTCGTTTTCCTGTTTTGAGCATGCCTCGTGTTGAGGGGCAGGATGGATTGCGCCCGGGAGTTGTGCATCGCTTAGATAAGGACACTTCAGGCCTTATGGTTATTGCTTTAACAGAACAATCGCGCCTTGCTTTGAGCAAGGGATTTGCTGACAGGGCTGTTGAGAAGCAGTATTGGGCCATTGTGCATGGAGTTCCAGAAGCGAGTGGCTGCCTAGAAGAACCTATTGGTCGTGATCCTTCGCATAAAACGCGGATGGCTGTTGTGGCTTCTGGAAAGTTTGCAAAAACATCATGGGAAGTTATTGCCAAAGACCCTAATGGCCTTTTCTCGCTTGTAAAAGTGAAAATTTATACAGGGCGTACACATCAAATTAGAGTGCACATGGCACACCTTGGGCATCCACTTTGTGGAGATGCGGTATACGGAAAAAAGAATGTTAATGATCCGGCATGCCGTCAAATGCTACATTCAGGAGAGCTTACCTTTTCTCATCCAAAAACTGGCGAAAAGTGCGCTTTTGCGCTTCCCCTGCCTGATGATATGAGAAGGTGTTTATGTGACCTGCAAAAAAAGATGCAGCGCGTTGTGGTTACAGGTAATGCCGGTTGTGGGAAGTCTACCTTGCTCAATGAATTCGAAAAACAGAATGTGGCGGTTTGGAAAGCCGATTCTGTTGTAGAAAAGCTTTACGAACAAGACGCTCCCGGTTGGCAAGTTCTTTATCAGCGTTATGGTTTGCGGTTTATGAATGATGATGCAAGTGTCAACAAAAAACGTTTAGCTCACGCCATGATGTGTGACGCTGATATTAAAAAAGAAGTCGAAAAAGCTATTCATGGCTTTGTTAAAAACGATCTTGATACTTTTTGGTTTGAATGTGAGCAGAAAAAATGCTCTGTCGCTGTTGCTGAAATTCCATTATGGTTTGAAACGGGCTGGCACGAAAAAAAGCTTGCAAGCGACAAGCCCGTTGTCATGGGCATTTTTTGTCCTGATGAGGAGCGTAAAGAAAGATTGCGCAAAAATCGAAATTGGACAGATGAAACCATAGCTGCTGTTGATTCGTGGCAGTGGCCGCAGCAGGAAAAAATGAAACGTTGCCACATTGTGATTAAAAACGAAGGTACGTTAGCAGGCATGTTTGATGTAGCAAAAAAAAGCCTTGAACAGGTTTTGTCCCTGCAAGCTGCAAAAATTAAGAACTTCATGGATAACGTTGACCTTCTGGTGAAAAAATCTAGTGTTGTTTCACATGAAACATTTGAAACTAGGCGCTAGGTACGAGCCTTGATATAGCGATTGCGCTTGCGTGATCCTTTTTGACCTTGGCGTTTAGAAGGGGTGCATTTAGTACAAAACGAAGATGTTTTTTGTGTTTCAGCCTCTGTTTACATCATGATAAAACGATACGTTTGCTTGTGTTTGCCCATTAACGTATCGCACAGGTACTGTAAATATTGATACCTAATGTAATGATTTGCGCGACTTTAAATTGGTGCAGGGCAACGCGTACACATTGACCTAGACAAAAAATTGCCATACATAGAAACAGAAGTTTTTACATGGGGCAAGCTTGTTTTTTTGCGCAACGTTCAAAAAAGGTGCACTTTATGGCCAAGATAATCGCAATCGCAAACCAAAAAGGCGGCGTGGGAAAAACAACTACAGCCATCAATTTGGCCGCATCATTGGCGATCATGGAAAAAAAAGTACTTCTTGTGGATTGCGATCCTCAGGCCAATGCCACAAGCGGTATTGGCATTGAAGCAAGCTCTATTGCCTACCCTTTGTATTCAGTTTTTTTTCATCCTGAACTGACAGATAAGGCTTTAATGCCAACGGCTTCGCCGTTCCTGCACATTTTGGCTGCCTCAACAGACCTTGTAGCTATCGAGCTGGAACTTGTCGATAAAATGGCCCGCGAATACTTTCTTTCAGAGGTGCTTTCAAAGGTTCAGCATCGTTTTGACTACATTATTATTGATTGCCCTCCCTCTTTGGGGCTTTTGACGCTTAATGCCTTATGCGCGGCTCAACATGTTGTTATTCCGCTTCAATGCGAATTTTTTGCCCTAGAAGGTTTGGTTAAGCTTTTCCAAACTGTTGAACAGGTTAAAAGAAGGCTTAATACAACGTTATCTGTTTTGGGTATTGTGCTTACCATGTATGATAGCAGGAACAAGCTTTCGCGGCAGGTGTTTGACGAAGTGAAACAGTGCTTTGCCAGTGAGCTTTGTTCTGCCATTATACCCAGAAACGTGCGCCTTTCCGAGGCGCCTAGCCACGGCAAATCAATTTTACATTATGACATAAAATCAAAAGGGGCAGAAGCTTACCTTGCGCTTGCAGGTGAGCTTATTCAACGGCTTGCCCATGCGGCTACAGATTAGCCAGTTATGACTTATAAAGGTTAAAATAGTAATTTATATTGCCATTTATGATAAAAATGCACAAAAGCAAGGAAGAACTTGTATGAGCACGCAACAGCGTGGCCTTGGCCGCGGCATTGACAGCCTTTTCCGAAACAGTTCAGAGGGATATGGCGCACAGAGCAATCAAGAACTCATTCCTTTGAGCTGCCTTTTTGCCCGTTCTGACCAGCCAAGAAAAACATTTGATGATGCATCATTGGAAGAATTGGCATTGTCAATTCGGCAGCAAGGTGTGCTTCAGCCACTGCTTGTTCGTCCTTTAGCCAAAACAAAGCCGCAACAGTATGAAGTAATCGCAGGCGAGCGCCGTTTGCGCGCTGCTAAGCTTGCAGAGCTCAGCACTGTTCCTGTGATAATACGCGAGCTTTCTGATGAAGATGTTGCCATTGTAAGCCTTGTTGAAAATTTACAGCGTGAAGATTTACACCCTGTAGAAGAAGCCATGGCTATGAAGGAATTGCGCGATAGCTTAAGCTTAAGCCAAGAAGAGCTCGCTATGCGCCTTGGTAAAAGCCGATCCGCTGTGGCAAATACATTACGTTTACTACAGCTTCCAGCTTCCTTGCTTGACGCCTTGCGTATAGGAAGCCTTACCGCAGGTCATGCCAGGGCTTTGCTTGCCATAACGAATGCCACCTTGCAGCAGCAGGTTTTTGACAGGATCATTAAAGAAGAGCTTTCGGTACGTGAAGCTGAAGCTTTGGCTACGTACATTAAAAACAATGGAGATTTGCCGTCAGAAAGGCCAGGTGCGACAGGCAAAAAAGCCTCTAGAAGTGCAAAGGCAGAATCAGTTAAGGTGGCTCAATCTTTATTGCAGTCAGGTATACATGCAGGCGCTACCGTTACAGGGTCAGGTGAAAAGGGCAAAATTTCAATTCCTTACGATAGTGCTGAGGACTTAAACGACTTGTTGCGGCGTTTGGGCTTGAATGTATAAAGGGCATTAAAGACGCGATGCCTACTATGCAAAATCAATTGCGAGAAAGAAAAGTTGCACTACTAAAAATGTGGGTTTAATGATAAAAGGGCCAACGCTATGCTTGCTAAGTCAATAGTAAATCGTGAAATGGTAACATCCCTTGCAGGAAACGAAGTGCTGGTTATTGGCGACCTTATGCTTGATTCCTATTTGATAGGTGATGCTGAACGTTTGTCGCCAGAGGCTCCTGTGCCTGTAGTTGCTGTCACTGAGGAAAAATATTGCCTTGGCGGTGCAGGGAACGTTGCGCGTAATGTGGCTGCCCTTGGGGGCAAGGTTACCCTGATCGGATTGACCGGTAAAGACACATCGGGCCAAAATATGGCTCGATTGCTACATGAAGACGGGATTATAGCAAGCCTTGTAGAGAGTACTACCAGGCCCACCACCGTGAAAAGCCGTGTAATGGCAAGGCATCAACAAATTCTGCGTTTAGATTATGAGGACACTCGCCCGTTACAAGATGCTGAATTTTACAGCTTGATTGAGCAAATCAAAACGCACATTGTTGGAAAACGAGTTATCATTGTTTCAGATTACAACAAGGGGCTTGTTTCTGTTTCGTTTATGAAATCATTGCAAAAACTGCAACAAACGCATGCGCCCAATGCCCATATTCTTGTGGATCCAAAACCTCATAATGTGCATGCATATGAAGGTGTTAGCCTGTTAACTCCCAATACGAAAGAAACAGGAGAAGCAGCCGTTTTGCCTGTGCGCACAAAAGAAGAAATCCTTATTGCAGGGCGGCGTCTTTTGGATTTAGCATCCTGCAAGCACTTATTGACAACTCTTGGGCATGAAGGCATGGCGCTTTTTCTAAGCAAAGATGAAGTTTGGCATATTCCAACCATGGCGCAAAGTGTTTTTGACGTGACTGGGGCAGGGGATACGGTCATTGCGACATTAGGTCTGGCTTTGGCCGCAGGGTATGAGCATTTACCCTCATGCACCCTTGCAAATTATGCTGCCGGCTTGGTCGTTGCGCAAGTAGGAGCAGGCGTTGCTACTCCTGATGGGCTTATTCAGGCTATTGAAACGCTTCCAACGCCAACTATTTCCAGATGGTGCTAGAATTAGCTAACTACTTATATAATAGAATGTGCGCCGTGCCAGCCTATACAAATGAGGTAGGGTGCAAAAAGATGTGCAACAGACAGGAGATCCTGACATGAAGTATTTAATTTTAGAAGATTTTTCCGGCAATCCCGTACCTTTTATTTTTCCTGAAAGGGTTGATCATGCTGATATGCGCGACCAATTGCCTTATGGGCGCGTCATATCTGCAGGGTTTGTGGTGCTGGAAGGGAGCGCTTTTAAATGTTATGGTGGATCTGCTGAGCTTGGAGTGCAAGCACGGGATGACGATAGTGCCTTTTTGCAAACTGCTTTACAAAACTAGCCGTTACAAACCTAGCAACCTGGATATGCGATAATGAGCATGCTAGACAGAAATACAGCATTTGAGCTGTTAGAGGCATCTGCTCCCGGGCAGTACCTTATGCAGCATGCGCTTGCAACAGAGGCTGTCATGCGTTCTGTAGCAGAGCATTTAGGACAAGACCAAGATCTTTGGGGCATTACAGGCTTGCTCCATGACTATGATTATCCACAAACACAAGCTTCACCGCAAGAGCATGGACGAAAAACTGCAATAATGCTTGATGGTAAGCTACCAGTTGAAGCTTTAGAAGCCATAATAGCCCATAATGGACCATGTAATGGATCTGCTCCAAAAACCATATTTGACTTTGCGCTTCGCTGCAGCGAAACTGTGACAGGCCTTGTGATTGCTGCAGCCCTTGTGCGTCCGACAGGTATTGACGGCATGGAAAGTAAAAGCCTTAAGAAAAAGATGAAAGACAAGGCCTTTGCAGCTAATGTCAACCGAGAAATCATTAAGGAATGTACACAGATAGATATGGAGCTTGACACATTTTTAACGGTTGCTATAAAGGCTTTGACGCCGCATGCAAGCCTTTTAGGTGTTCAAAAATAGCTGTTGTTCAGCTGTGATAGTAAGAAGGGCATGTTTTGGCTAAAAGCCTAGCCTCCAATGAAAGGCATTACGTTCAAGCTGACGCTATTGTGCCATTGAGCGTTTTTACAATCAGCTTTGCTATCAAGTTGATGAAAAGTAAAAGATTCTTACGTCGCTTTAAAAATAGAATATATAAAAATACAACGCTTTAACCCGTTCTCAAGGAGGACAACATGCTTAAACCCATTGAAACCGCAAAAGCACCCGGAGCCATTGGTCCTTATTCACAAGGTATCAATTACAGCAATCTTGTATTCACATCCGGTCAGCTTCCAATGGATCCTGAAACCAAAACCATGCCTGACGATATTGCCGAGCAAGCAAGGTTATCCCTTAGCAATGTCAAAGCCATTCTTGAAGCCGGCGGCGCCGGAATGGACACAGTGCTTAAAGTGACAGTGTTTTTGACAGACATGGCTGATTTTGCCGCAGTAAATGAAGTGTACAAAACATTCTTTAGCAGCCCATTCCCTGCACGTAGCTGTTTTGCTGTGGCGGCTTTGCCTCTTGGCGCGCGCGTTGAAATTGAAGCCATTGCCGCAAAAAAATAATCAAGTTTATTGACGAAAGATTTGAATACAGGGGCTGCTCAAGCCCCTTTATTTTTAGCATCAACAAAATAAATTCAGAAACAGACGGCTGTTTTGTAAAAAAATGTTTAGTATCTTTTGCTAATATCGTTAAGGTCTTTGCTTTTGCATTGTCTTAAGGTGCTTCTTGGTCTATCATGTACATAAATAACTAATGCAACGATTGTAGTGTATCGTGTAATCGGATTGGCTGTATCAACACAAGGTTGGTGAATTATGATGATTCGTCTTTCATGTGGCGCCGTACAGGGTGTTGATGCTTTTCGCGTGGAACTTGAAGTTGAGTTGGTACGCCAAGGTCTGCCCGCTTTTGTCATGGTTGGCCTTGCTGAGGGCGCTGTTCGTGAGTCAAAGGAGCGTGTTTTTTCTGCACTGCGTTCAAGCGGCTTTAAAATTCCTCCTTCAAGAATCACAGTAAATTTAGCACCTGCCGATAGGCGCAAAGCCGGCAGCGGATTTGATTTACCCCTAGCAATCGCGCTTATTGCGGCAGCTGAACTTATCCCTGCTGAATGTGTTCGAGATTGGTTCATGGCTGGCGAATTATCACTTGGAGGTGAGATTCGGCCTGTGCCCGGCGTTTTGCCTTTGGCCTTGCTTGCGCGAAACATGGGAGGCAAAGGCACCATAACAGGCATTGACAATGCGCCAGAAGCTGCACTTGTCGAAGGTTTGCCTGCGTATGGGCCGCGCAATTTAAGCGAAGCTGTGGCGCATCTTACCGGTGAAAAGGTGCTAGAGCCTATTTCTGCTGCCAATTCTGCTCGTAGCGTTGAACATGATCTGGACTTTGCCGATGTGAAAGGGCAGGATTTTGCCAAACGAGCCATTGAAATAGCAGCGGCTGGCGGTCATAATATTTTGTTTATAGGCCCCCCGGGAAGCGGAAAAACAATGCTTGCCCAGCGTATCCCTACGGTGCTTCCGCCGCTATCCTTTGAAGAAGCCTTGGAATCAACTAAAATTTATAGCGTTGCAGGCATGTTTTCAGGCGAGCTGTTGCGCTCTAGGCCCTTTCGATCCCCACACCACACTGTCTCAGAAGTGGCTTTGGTCGGCGGCGGTGCGTTTCCACGCCCTGGAGAGGTTTCGCTAGCGCATTGTGGCGTGCTTTTTCTTGATGAGCTGCCTGAATTTGGCAAAACAACTTTAGAAGTTTTACGCCAACCACTTGAAGATGGCGTGATCACAGTTTCGCGCGCTGCTCAGGCGGTGACTTTTCCTGCCAATTGCATGCTTGTGGCAGCCATGAATCCATGTCCTTGTGGGTATAGCAATGATCATAGCAAACGCTGCGTGTGCAGTCCTTTGCAAGTGCAAAAATATCAAGCCCGCATTTCTGGGCCACTTATGGATCGCATAGACTTGCACGTGGAGGTTCCTCCGGTTCCATATGAGCATTTACGCGCAGGAAGAGCGGTTGAAACGTCAAAAAGCATAGCCGAACGAGTGTTTGCAGCAAGGGCTATACAAAAAAAGCGATTTGATAAAAATAATTCACTCAATAAATACCCTGTGAATGCAGGTCTTTCAGGTAAACGCCTCGAAGATTTTTGTGCACTTGATGACAAGGGGCATGATTTTTTGAGAAACGCTGTACAGTCATTAGGTTTATCTGCAAGGGCTTATACAAGGATTTTACGTATCAGCCGAACCATTGCAGACCTTGAACAAGCAGAATCCATTACCGTAAATCATTTGGCTGAAGCCATTGGTTTTCGCGCATTGGATCGAAAGCTTTTTTAGGCAGTACTCAATTTAAAGTGCCACTAACAAGATGATATGTTAATGCTTTTTGGGTGTGATATGGATAAAACAATTCTTTCACGTGCTCAAGGATGCTTGCTTGGTCAACTAGCAGGCGATTCTTTAGGGAGCCTTGTGGAGTTTAAAACTCCAGAGGAAATACTGCAATTGTATCCTCAGGGCGTTCAAGAACTTGCAGATGGTGGCACATGGAACCTGCTTGCAGGGCAACCCACAGACGATTCAGAAATGGCGCTTTTACTTGCAAGGTTATTGGTTAAAGAAGGAAGATATGACGCCAAACTTGCCATTGATGCCTACAGCTATTGGCTAAGCACGGCTCCTTTTGATTGCGGTATGACAATTCTTAAGGCTTTGCACGGTTCACCAAACAATGCAAGCCAAGCCAACGGCGCCTTGATGCGCATAAGTCCGCTTGGCATTTTTGGGGCAAAGCATGAGCTAGAGCAAGTGCGAGAATGGGCTATACAGGACGCTTACCTGACACATACTCATCCCATCTGCCAGCAAGCAAACGTGTTTTTTGCCATGGGCATTGCCCATGCCATTGCCACAGGATGCTCGGCAACAACTTTGTATGAAACCATAGCGCGATGGGCGAACGAATTGCCAACAGATTGCAGGATTAAAGACTGCATAAAGGATGCTGTAGTATCTCCACCAAAGGATTATATTAGCCATCAAGGTTGGGTTTTGATTGCCTTTCACAACGCCCTATACCAACTTTTGCATGCAAAAACGTGCGCTGATGGCATAAAGAATACAGTCATGCAGGGCGGTGACACCGATACCAATGCAGCAATTTGTGGCGCGTTACTCGGTGCGGTCTATGGGATAGAGGCTATTCCATCACAGTGGTCAGATGCTGTGCTCAATTGCAGGGCTGATGAACGAAACGCAAAAGTGCATCGTCCACGGCCCAAATGCTTTTGGCCTATTGATGCGCTCACGCTTGCAGAACAGCTTGTATGCTGATGTGTAACATGCCGCAATGTTATGGTTGTTTCGTTAAAATTCAAGAAACTGACTCACCGTATGCCAGACTGCTTCTACAGAAATATCAGTCATACAGCGGTGATGCCCTTTGGGGCAGGCTTTGTGACCATGCAAGCCACAAGGACGACATGCAAGAGGCACCTCATGCACAATAGATTTTTGGCCTCTTGGAAAAAAGCCCAATTCACGAACTGTTGGGCCAAATAAAGCACAAACAGGTGTGCCTTGAGCCCAAGCCATATGCATGGGACCTGAATCGTTACTCACATACACGTTGAGGTAGCGTAAAAAGGCAGCGAGCTGGGGCAGGGACAGCGATCCTGATGCGTCATAGACGAGCGCTTTTGGAAGGCTTTTTTCTCCACGTACATGCTCTGGTTTTACAGATACAACATCAACGCCTGCGCGTTGAATGATTTCTTGCACGCGCTTTTCTTCTGCAGGGCCGGCAAAAAGGATTGCTTGAGCGCCAAAGTTCACAGCTCGTTGTAAAATAGTGGCATAGCCTTGTGCAGTCCAACATTTTGTGGCCCAAGTTGAACCTGGATGCAGCCCAATGACTGGGGCGTGAATATTGTTTTTCCAAAAAAAGCTTGCTTCAGCTAAGGGGCCATCTGCTACCTGAAGATTTGGCCAGTGCATAGCTGGGTCATCAACAATATTTTTGGGACAGATGGGCCGTGCCAATTCTAAAAGCCTGTCGATTTCATCAAGCTCATTAAACCGACGCGGTACAGTATGCGTATAGGGCATGCTCAGCATCGCTACTATATGTTGCGTAAGAGTATCTGATGTATACCCAATTCGCATGGTTGCCTTGCTTGCGCGCGCAAGAAAGGCTGAACGTGGACTTTGGTGAGCAGAAACAAAAAGGTCGTATTTGCGTTCAGCAAGACGCCGTCCCATCCGCATGTATCCGCCAACCCCCTTGTCCTTTCCGTGTTTGGCAAAAGCTATAACGTGGCTAATCTCTTCTTGTGAGGCATAAAGGCTCTCAACACCTTGGCGCACATAAAAATCAATCTCTGCACGTGGGAACGTAGTACGCAGTATGCGAAGAAGGGGCAGGGTCAGTACGGTATCCCCCAAGAAGGCAGTATTCCAAATGGCAATGCGTTGCATGGTAACCTTGTGCAATGTTTATGTTATGCGATGATTTTTTGATATATGTCATGGTAAAGCTGAGAAAAAGACTAAACAATACAAGCTATGTAATGCTTATCACCGCATGGATTTTCTTCTTTGAGCGAATTGCTCCTTGTTGCGATAGTAATTGCTATGCCTGTTCATTTGTTGATACTGCTTGATCCTTTTGAGCGCTTTTAATGATACTAAAAAGTTGCTGTGCCATGTGGGGTGTAGTGTATTGTTGCAGAGCTGTAAAACCGTTGGTCACGAGCTGGTCGCGTAAATTGCTATCTTGGATGCAGCGCAACATAGCTGCTGCCAAGGTTACAGGATTATCGGCTGCTACTAGCAAGCCATTATCCTTATTGTGTAATAATTCAGCAAACACGCCAACAGAAGAGGCGATAACCGGAACGCCTGAACACCAAGCTTCTTTAAGGATAAGGTTTGTACTTATACTTACGGTATCAGGTGCCACAAGAGCATCGGCGAGGCTGAGTTGTTCTTTATGGTTCTGCTGTCCAAGGCAGGCAAGCCTATGAGCAACGCCAAGCTCTTGAGCTCTTTTCAGAAGCTGTTCAAACAAAGGGCCTGTGCCCACAACGCGCACTTCCCAAGGCGGCAAATCCTCCATATCTTGCAAAAGCGCCATGGCTTCAAAAAGCTGCGTGTGTCCGCGTCCTTCCTGCAATTGGCTTATATTGATAAACACAAAACGCCCGTCATTGCGTGCTTTTTTACGTATGCAAGTATCATTGGGCAGGGCTAAATCTACAGTATGTACGGGCTTGCCCTGCAATTGTGCTTCAAGCCGTGTTGCAAGTTCCTTTGTGGCACAAACAATGGCATCAGCCTTACAATAATAGGTTTTTTCCTTTGAAGAAAGCTCCGCTTGGTCTGCCCAATGTAAAAGAGTGTGACTTATATGGGGATTATGCTTCATGAGCCAGCTTGCAAGCGCAACGTTTGTTTTTTGTGAAACAATACCTTGTGCATCACGAGCAAGTTTTTTTATGCCCATAGCCACAAACGGATTGAATACATTGAAGCTGCTAAATCGGTGCACGGGCACGTGCAACGCCTCAACGCAATCCGCCAGCGCGCTGCCTGTTCGGCAAACAAGATGCGGCTCAATCGTTTTGTCTTTAACCCATTCGCCTATCATTTGGAGCAAGCGATCTTGGTCTTGGGACATTTCAAGGGCATCATCAAGCAATAATATCTTCATAGGTGAACTCATCGTAAAAAAATTCCTGAGTGCGAAAAAAACATGGAAGCAAAATATGTATGGAAAAAACCGTCAATGCAAGGGCGGTATAAGCTATGTGCATATAAAGATGGATTTTTTATTGTTTGCTCCGCAGTTGTCGTTTATCACCCACACGAATGGTCACTCGTTCTTTGTCAAAATATTCTAAAAGGGCCACCGTATATTTACGGGACAATCCGTTCAAAAGCTCTCGTAAACCGGCAGGATCGATATCGTCATGCGTAGTAAACCACTGTTGAAGGCGCTGCTTTATGTCTTCAAGCACCGGTGCATGGTAATACAGCCCATCCTTGATTTTTACAAGGGCGCCTTCGTCAACCAAAATATTGGCAACAGAGGTAGCGTTTTTTATATCGGTGTTGAGCTGTTCTGCAACCTCTTTAAAATTTGGCGGAGTCATGCCGGCTACGCTATGCGCGTTAAGGATCTTGTCCTTTATATCCGTTTGAGAGGATCCAAGCTGTACAACATGCTTAGAACGCCGTAATGTTTCACCTTCTGCTATAAGCTCGCCTTGACGAACAAGTCGTTCAATAATAAAAAATACCAGTTTGGGCGAAAGCTGCTGCCCCCATCCTGCTGCCACAACACCCCTGGCCATTCCTGCTTTAAGCGGCTCTTTACGGTGAAAGGCTTCTGCTTGTTCTATGGCTTGGGTGCTCAAATGGGTTACGGTATCAACATGCACATAACCTTTATGCTCTTTGTCAAAGCAAAAGAGTTCTTTTCCTAAAAGGCCCTGTAAAGCTTTGTCAAGGCGTTTGGAATCTACATTGGTCAATACCGAAAGTTCAGCTGCGTACAGGCCCTTCTTTCCTGCAAGGGCCACATGGGTTTGTACACGTGTGGCCTCGTCAGATTCCGGCAACGCCGAAAGGGCAGCTCTTTCTGCCTCTGTAATATCCCGACGGCGCGGTGCTTTTTCAAGGCAGTGGAGTAAAACTCCCCCTGCCACTGTGCGCAAGGGGGAAAAGGCTCGCACCACACAAAAATCGCCAAAAACACCTACAAGGGGCGTTGTAAACCGCAGTTCGCATAACGCGCTTTCCCCTGGCGCTAAGCTGTCGCGATCAAAAAAGAAAAGGCGCGCAGCCACTTCCCGTGCGCCATGATGAAAATGGATTTCTACGCGGTGACGTAAAGGACGCGGTGATGAAGCAAGGCAGGTTAGGCGCACGATCCAGCGTTCGGAAGGAAATAATGTTTCAGGGTAGGCCAAAACATCGCCGCGCTGCACATCTTCAAGGGTTAGGCCGTGAAGATTAATAGCTGTTCTGTTGCCTGACATAACGGCATCTGCGCTGCCTCCATGGCTTTGCAGTCCCCTTACTTTGCTTTCCATTCCTGTAGGCAAAACAACCACAGAGTCGCCCAATTTTACAGAACCAGATACCAAGGTTCCTGTTACCACAGTACCGTGTCCTTTCATGGTAAACACTCTATCCACAGGCAAGCGGAAAAGGTCTGTGCGTCGCTTTGGTGTTAACGAGGCTTCTAACTGTGTCATATGTTGACGAATATCTTCAATCCCTTGACCTGTGGTCGCAGATACGGGAAAAATGGGCATGCCTTCAAGAAAGGTTCCTTGCAAAAAGTTTTGCACGTCATCCTTGGCCAGTTCCAACCATTCGCCATCAACCATGTCTACCTTGGTAAGCGCTACAAAGCCGTGCCGGATACCAAGCAGTGAACAAATTTCTAAATGTTCGCGTGTTTGCGGCATAACGCCTTCGTCAGCAGCAATAACCAGCATGACAAAGTCAATGCCGGAAGCACCTGCAACCATATTTTTGACAAATTTTTCATGCCCGGGAACATCAACAATGCCAAGGCGCACGTTGCCCGGCAGATCGCAAAAGGCAAAACCTAGCTCAATGGTGATCCCACGGCGTTTTTCTTCTGCCAGTCTGTCGCAATCAATGCCTGTCAGTGCTCGAACAAGGGTTGTCTTGCCGTGGTCAATATGTCCAGCGGTGCCCATGACAATGGCCATAGTTGCTCCTTGCTATGTAAAGGCAAAGGTTAGGGTAGTTATGAAAAAATTTTATCAGTCTGCCAGCTTGTGTCCGAATGAAAAATTACTTTAACAAGCAAGGCCCTACAGCTCAATGCCGCATTTTTGCACAGCCTGCATGCCACCCATAACAGTACGGACATCACTAACACCATGGCGGCGCAATAGCAATAATACTTCATAAGCACGTAAGCCCACATTACAAACCAGCGCAATGGGGCGGTCACGCGGAATGTTTTGAACACATTCAGGATTTGTTGCAACAGCCTCAAGGGGCAGGGAATGCCAGTGGTCGGGGTGTTCCTTTGCCAACGTTACCGCAGCAGCAGCCGGGCGGCAATCGGCAAAATACACGGTGTTGTTTTGCCGATCATTCCATAAGCTACCAAATTCTTTGGCGTTCATAACGGCAATGTGTCCATGCAATACATTGTCTGCCACATTGCCCAGTACGTTGATAAGATCAAGGGCAGGAGAAAATGGCGGAGCATAGGCAACTTCGGCATTGCTTATATCATCAACGGTGGGTTGCCCCAATTGCAACATAGTGGCAACTGCGTCGATGCGAGCTTTTATCGCGTCACCGTCGGCACACACTCCCTGCATGCCAAGTACGCGTTTAGTCGTGCGATCAACCACCATTTCAAGGCCCATCATGTTTTTTTCTGGATAAAAATGGGCTCTGTTCAGTTGTTCAGCATGTACAGCAAGGGCGTTAAAACCTTCAGATGTGGCGTTTGCTTCTGTTAAGCCCACACCGCAAAAAGACAATTCAAAGAGTTTTATAGCCCACGCTCCAACAGCACCTGAAAAACGCGCTTGTCCTCCGGCAAGGTTTGTTCCGATAACGCGCCCTTGCCTGTTGGCTAAAGAACCCAAGGGAAAGTGGGCTCTTTTACCCGTAATATGGTGCGGCACAGCTACGCAATCACCGCCTGCATACACATGAGGGTCTGATGTGCGCATGTACTCGTCAACCAAAATGGCGTTTGTTTTTGCATCAAGGTTAAGGCCCATGTCCTTTGCCAATGAGGTATTTGGGGCAAAGCCTGTGGCAAAAAGAACCAAATCAGTGTCTAGAACGCGCTTGTCTGTGTAAAGTTTGGTGACGTTGCCTTCTGTATTGCCTTCCAGACGTTGTACTTTTTCAGAACATAAAACCGTCACGCCATTGGACTCTAGCTCATGCGCAACCATGGCCCCCATGGTAGCAGAAACAGCGCCAGGCAAGGGGTGAGACATAAATTCCACCACAGTCGTCTGAATACCCCACATGTCTGCCAAGGCCACAGCCATTTCAAGGCCGATAAACCCTGCTCCAACAACCACAGCCCGTTGAACCTTACCGGTTGAACAAAGTTTCCGAATATGTTCTGCTGCTTCAAGGCTCGTAACTGTGGTCACGTTACCAAGAGATGCCCCTTCAAGTTTGGGCATGCGCGGTGTGCTTCCGGTGGCTAGCACTAAATCGTCATAGACAATGCTTGATTCTTTACCGTTATGTTTATGGCGTAAATAAACAGTGCGTGTTGCTCTGTCTACGCGCACAGCTCGGGTATTGTTGATGACGTGGATGTCTTTGATGCCGGCAAAAAATTCAGGGTCACGTACCGTTCCATACTGGGTGGATTTAAGCGCATCAATGTCTTGCACTTCACCTGAAACATAATAGGGGATCCCGCAGCCACCAAAAGAAATAAACTCTGCCTCATCTACCATGGTGATACGGGTGGAAGGCTCAAGGCGGCGCAACCTGCTTGCAGCTTTAGGCCCTGCCGCTACGGCCCCAATAATGACTACATGTCTATGCATACGTACCTCTCAATGCCACTTTTTTCTGTAGTTTAGCGCATCCTTTTCTGCTCTACAAGAAAGAAATGGATAGGAAATGTCAGAAAGGAGCGCCTGATCAAATACAAAGGAAGACGCTTGACGCTGTTGCAGAATCTTTACTATATTTCGTCAATCTTATACCATGCTTTTGTATGTACAACAAAATAGGCTCGTCCACATTTTATACGGCCTAACCTTATAACCTTGCGAGGTCAGCCATATGCACAATCAGCTTCATTCCATTAGTCCCGTCCTGCTGATGGGGCCCGGGCCATCCATGGTCTATCCTTCTGTTTATTCTGCCATGACGACCCCACTTGTGGGCCATCTTGATAGTGATTTTATTAAGCTTATGGATGCTATTAAAGAGCAATTACGCACTGTCTGTGGTACAAAAAATCAAGTGACCATGCCCATGTCCGGTACAGGATCAGCAGGCATGGAAACCTGCTTTGTCAACCTTGTGGAAAAAGGCGATTCTGTGCTTATTTTACACAACGGTGTGTTTAGCGGACGGATGATTGATGTGGCCACACGCCTTGGTGCTGAGGTGGATTCCTTGGATTTTACCTGGGGAACCCCTGTGGTGGCCGATGCCGTAGCCCAAAAACTTTCTGAAAAACGTTATGACCTTGTGGCCTTGGTTCATGCAGAAACCTCCACAGGGGTGCGTAGCCCTGCCGAAGTTATAGGCAAATTGGTCAAAGAGCATGGCGCGTTATTCTTAATGGATGGTGTTACAAGCCTTGGCGGTATTAAGGTAAGCCTTGATGAATGGGGGGTGGATGCTTTTTATAGTGGCACGCAAAAATGCCTTTCATGCCCTCCCGGGCTTTCTCCAGTTTCTTTTTCTGAAGCTGCTCTTGAAAAAATCCGTAGCCGCAAAACCAAGGTGCCGAATTGGTATCTTGATATGTCGCTCATCGTAAATTATTGGGAAGGGCAAAGCCGTGCCTATCACCATACGGCTCCGATCAGCATGAATTATGCCTTGTATGCCGCATTGCATACGTTGCTTGAAGAAGGCCTTGAGGCAGCTTATGCTCGTCACCTTGCTGTGCACAAATACCTTGTACAAGGTTTAGAAGCCCTTGGCTTTGCCATGTACGTGGACAAAGATTACCGTTTGCCCATGCTCAATGTGATCACCTGTCCTGAGGGTGTGGATGAAGCCCTTTTGCGTCAGCGCCTTCGCAAAGAGTTTGCCATTGAAGTTGGTGCAGGCCTTGGCCCCCTTGCTGGGAAAGTTATTCGTATTGGGCTTATGGGAGCCTCAGCAAAAGAAGAACATGTGAATACATTACTGGCAGCCATGTCGCGCTGCATATCATAGCATACTGTTGTAAAAATAGGTTTTCACCTGTTTTTGCACAGCATACAAATAAACATAAGGGCAACGCGTAAATGCGTTGCCCTTATTGTATGCGCGTGCGCAATAAAAAGTAATCATTCTAGGGCGTTGAAGTCTGAGAGGCGGATTCCTTTTTGTTGTTAAACAAAAGGTATTTTGACATAACGTTCATGTCCTTTGCTTTTTGACGCATGGCTTTGCTGCGTTCGGGTTCTTTGTCTATAAGGTTTTCGGCAGTTGGGCTTGCCATGTCAAACAAGCCTTCTTCCACACTGTAGATATAGCACAGATTGTCTTCTACAAGTTTCCAATAGTTTTCGCCGCCTGAAATGAACTGCGCAGCTGTAGCCTCGGTGGTAGGATCAAGAAGGTTTCGTCCAAGGGTGTGATTGCGAAAACCTATGCCTGTCAAGGTTGCTAAAGTAGGAAACAAATCGGCATGGCCTGCAGGGAATTTTTTTACACCAGGCTGTATGAGCCCGGGAGCGTACAACACAAGGGGCACATGGTCGCTTTGCAAATAACATTGCTGATAGCCCAAAGGCATGTTGGGAGCATTATTGCCAAGGCCATGATCGCCTGTAATGGCAAAAATGGTGTTTTCAAACCATGGTTCCTTGCTGGCTAAGCGGAAAAATTCACCCAAAGCATGGTCTGAAAACCGTAAAGAATTATACTCTTCAAGGTGTTGGAAACCATAGTTGGCTAAATGCAGTGGCGTAAGCGTGTCATGCTCGTAATCAGCATTGTCTTCAGGGATGGTGTAGGGTCGGTGAAAGCCAGCGGTCTGGATGAACGCAATGAAAGGCTGGGAAGTGGCATTGAAATCGTCAACAGATTCACGAAACAGGTCAAGGTCAGAAATGCCCCACACATCCACATTGGGAGCCTTCCAAAAACTTTCTTCACGAAGTTCAAGTCCGTCAATGTTGTGGGTGAGCATTCCACGGATATTGGCCCAGCTGGCGCTCCCCCCAAGGTGGTATTTCTTTGTATAATCTGTAAATTCATTAAAAATGGTGAATTGATCCACAAGGTTTTGATTTCGTGATGTTGTGCCGCCTTGGTGGTTTACATCCGGAATCCCCGTGATCGCAGAAAATATCGCCCTGGCAGTGGTACGCGATGGCGCGTAAAAATTCGTAAAAAGTAGTCCCTGTTCGGCAAGTTTACGCAAGTTTGGCGTGGGGTCAGCATCTCCGGGTGCAAAAGATGTCATGGGCCAAGACATGGATTCCATAAAAATGATGACCACATTGCGCGGCTTGCCGAGGTTTGGTTTTGGCGCTGTTTCACGCCAAAGGTTAAAGTTTTCTGTGTCAGGAGAAGGTACGCCAAGCCAAGCCGCTACCCTAGGGTAGCTATCGCGAACGGCCTCAACATCAGGGCGTAAGGCGTCAATGGCGCGAAACGTGTCAATGAGGTTTTGTACAGGATTAAGGGCCAAGGTTGCCATATTGCGGTCTACGCTGAAATACGCATCGCTCCAGCGCAAGGGGAATAGGTTTGAAGAAATCTGCGCGTAGCCGATACCAAAAAACAAGACAAGCATGGCAAAAGCCCATACAAGGCGTTTTTTCCAGCTCATGGGCTGAATAAATCTCCACGTGCCTTCCTCAGTAACACGTCCTGTCGGCTGCTTGTCCAGTTTGGTTTTATGTTTTGCTATGGCTCTATCCATACGCCAAACAGCAAGGAGAACCAAAAGCGCGTATCCTGCCATAATCCATTCTACGGGGTAGCTTTGCCACACCATGTCGGCCGAAATGGCCATGTCGCGAACTAAGGGAATAATCGTGGCATCTAGGCGTTTATGTTCATAAAAAAAGAAACCTATGTCTGTAAAGTACACAATTATGACAGCCGCGAAAATGACCAAATAGATAATATCCAACAACGGACGGAAAAGGCGCAGCCTGCGTTCCAAAGGCCCCATTGCAAGAACAATAGCCAGCGGAATCAGCAAAAAGACGGCCAAGCGTCCGTCAAATTTAAAACCTATGTACAGTGCCTGAATAATGTCATGGCGCAGTAATGCTTCTATATTGGGCAAGGTTAACAGGCCGCTTAAATAAGCCCAGGAAAAGGAATCGATCTTCAGGGGCCATGTAGCTGTAGCGTCCGGTCCAAAATAGAGCAACGCCAGCATTCCCACTCTGGCAAGGGCAAGAGTAGCCCATATCCCTAAAAAAACCTTGAGCAGGGTAGTAACAAAAAGCGGTATTCGTCTGTTGTGTGGATTATTTGTCATAGAGCGTTTCTATATGCCTTTTGTAGGCGGTAAATTGACCTTGCCTAATGGCGGTGCGCGCTTTGCGCACCAAATCTAAAAAGTAGGTCAAGTTATGGATAGAATTAAGCCTAAATGAAAGCAGTTCTTGAGCGTGATAAAGGTGACGCAAATATGCTTTAGTAAACGTGCGGCAGGTGTAGCACGAACAGGCAGGATCAAGAGGGGAATCGTCCTCGGCCCATTCTTTACGCTTGATGTTGATTTTTCCTTGGGAGGTATAAAGCGTGCCATTACGTGCATTTCTGGTGGGCAACACACAATCAAACATGTCAATACCAGCATCAATACCATGAATGATATCAAGGGGCGTTCCAACCCCCATAAGGTAACGCGGCTTATCAGTAGGCAAAAGAGGCGCCGTGTGGTACAGCATCTCCATCATAATATCTTTGTCTTCTCCTACAGACAGGCCCCCAATGGCATAACCGTCAAAATCAATGTCAGTAATCTGTCGAACCGATTCTGTTCGTAAATCCTTATACATGCCACCTTGAGTTATACCAAAGAGCATGTTGCCGTGTTCTTTGGCTGGCGGACAAGCTGCACGGCAGCGTTGTGCCCAGCGTGTGGTTAAAGCCAAGGACTTTGCCGTGTATGTATGATCAGCATCATGAGCAACACATTCATCAAGGCACATCATGATGTCAGAGTTTAAATTGCGCTGAATTTGGATAACGCTTTCAGGAGTAAAGACGTGCTTTGACCCGTCAAGGTGTGAGCGAAACGTCACCCCTTCTTCCTTTAACGTGCGCAAAGAAGAAAGGCTAAACACCTGAAAGCCACCACTGTCGGTCAAAATGGGTTTTTGCCAGGCTGCAAAGCCATGCAAGCCTCCGCGTCGCGCAATAAGCGTGTCACTAGGACGCAGATATAGGTGATAGGTGTTGCCTAAAATGATTTCTGCACCAATAGCCTCAAGGTCGTCAGGAGCTATGGCTTTGACAGAGCCTACTGTCCCAACAGGCATAAAAATAGGCGTGTTCACAACGCCATGGGCGGTGTGAAGTTCAGCTGTACGTGCAGCACCATCTGTTGCGTGGATAATAAAGGTACCAATACTCATGGGGGGGAGTATAAAGGATTTGTAAAAAAAAGAAAAGTTGTCACGGTTCCCCATAAGGGGCCATGAGAACCCTTTTAAAACCGTCGCATTAGCAGAAACAATAATAAAAGGATTGGGTAGTGTCTTATTTTTTAAAGCAGCACGTTTCCTTGAAGACTATTCCTCAAGGAAACGTGCTGTAGCATGTTAATGTGTCTATGTTTTGCTAACAAACCAAGTGTTTGCGTTTAAAAAACTTAGAAGAACAAATAGGTAAGTAAAGCAAAACAGGGGAACAAGAAACCAACAGACCATGCGATGTACCCAAAGAAGCTGGGCATGGTAACGCCTTGGTCTTCAGCAATGGCGCGTACCATGAAGTTGGGAGCATTACCGATATACGTCACTGCACCCATGAACACGGCACCTGCTGAAATGGCCGTCAAGGTTGATGCCCATTCGGTCATAAGGTGGGCCGCATCACCACCTGCTGTGTTGAAGAACACAACATAGGTAGGGGCGTTGTCCAAGAATGCTGAAAGAAGCCCTGTGCACCAAAAGTACATGGAGTTGACAGGCTCTCCGTTGGAAGAAACCAAGTTGATAATGGAGGAAAGCGCGCCCTCAGGCCCTGCCTTTAAAATGGCAATGGCCGGGATCATGCTGATAAAAATACCGATGAAGAGTTTGGCAACTTCTTCAATCGGAGCCCAAGTAAACCCGTTAAGGGTCCGACACTCTTTTGAAGTAAGGCGCAAAGACAAACCGGCAATAATGAGCAAGAGGACATCACGTGCAATGTTCTGCAATTCCACGTGGGTGCCATAAACATTGAACTCGATGCCTGATTTCCAAATGCCGGAAAAGAGGACTGAAGCAACAACACCTATGAGCAAAATAAGGTTTACTTTGCCATCAAGGCCAAGTTTTTCTTGACTTTTTTCACTTTCAGGAGGCATGGGGGAGCCTTCTTTTTTGAAAAGCACGGTATCAAGGACAAAGTAAGCGGCTAGCAGCATGGCTGAAAGCAATAGGGTTTGGAAAAACAAATGGGTTGTGGTCCAGAAAAAGCTGACCCCTTTCAAAAATCCTAAAAAGAGTGGGGGGTCACCCAAGGGTGTGAGGGATCCGCCAATATTTGCCACAAGGAAAATGAAAAAGACGATGGAATGCACGCGGTAGCGACGATGCGCATTGGCGCGTAATATGGGACGGATAAGCAGCATGGCCGCGCCTGTTGTACCCATCCAGCTTGCCAAAACGGTACCCAATAATAAGATACCGGTGTTCACAATGGGCGTGCCCACAAGCTGTCCCTTTAAGCGAACGCCGCCGGCCACCGTGAAAAGGGCAAACAGAAGAATGATAAAGGGGACGTATTCCAAAAGCAAGACGTGGATAAGCTGGTAAAGCATGGTGCCAAAACCAAAAAAAATCGCACAGGGCACCAAGAAGGCCAATCCCCAAAATGCAGCTATTTTGCCAAAGTTATGGTGCCAAAAGTGTGAAAAAGCCAATGGCCCGATGGCAATGGATAAGAGCATGCATACAAAAGGCACGACCCAAAGAATGGACATTTTGGCACCATCAATATCGTGCTCACCACCGGCTGCTAAAGCTAAGGCAGGCAGAGCCAGCGTGCAAATAAGTGCCATACAAAGAGAAAAAACACCGCGCAAGGATTTCATCTGAACCGCTCCTTACAAACATAATCGCTAGAGGTTTTGAAGAAAGTAGGGGCCTTTTG
This sequence comes from uncultured Desulfovibrionaceae bacterium, assembly GCA_964370375.1. Classification (GTDB taxonomy): domain Bacteria; phylum Desulfobacterota; class Desulfovibrionia; order Desulfovibrionales; family Desulfovibrionaceae; genus CAYJIX01. The sequence goes on from CAYJIX010000011.1 coordinate 43,178, forward strand.
TTGGTAGTGGTTTTGTTAGGAATTTTCTATGCTTAGGCGTTCGAACGTTCCCATTAGTACCATGTCTCTGATCCAGCGCGCGATTGTTTGTGTGTTTAAAAAGCGCGTTGCTCAGTGTAACAGCTCCCCATAGCCAGCCAAAAAGGTCATTTATCAAAGGCACTCTAGTATGAAACGGAAAAAAAAACAACCCAATATGATAAATGCCAGATGATATCCCTTTTGGGGGATCCTGAAACGGGTGAGAACTCTTTTTGATGGAACCGTTGTTGGGGCTTATCAAAAAAATAGGGAAGGAAGGTTGGCATTATTGATGTTGCCTTCTTATGCAAGTATTGTGAAGGGCATGAGGATAAAAACACGTTATGTGGTTTTTGAATCTGAATTGATTTGTGGATGCTGTTCGTCAAAAAAAACATCAAGAGGGGCAGCGCGGTGCGGTGTTGCTGCTTTTTGCACATGATCGGCTGTTTGTTTCAATTCTATAGTGCTGTCCAGGCCAATGCGTGCCTGGGGTTGGCCTGATGTTGTGGTCCAAAGCTCAAGAATGTAGGAATGTTCATTGTTAACACATATAAGGCGGTCAAGGTCGTTGAAGGTGCCGCCGCTACCGTTCCCGGCCCACAAACCGCGAGTATCATCAAGCAACAAAAAACCCCCACTGGCAATACTCCAAGTGGGGACAAGGCCCAGTTCTTTGGCTTTTCGTCGTGTTTTGGTGGCGGTCATGTGGCGTCTAAAGGCTGTAAGCCCACGAAAAAAACAGAACAAAGCCACAAAGGGTGCTGTACCGATCAGTACAATACCTACAAGCGGAAAATGTTTGCCTGCCTCCCATGCCGCAAAACAAAAAAGCAGAGCAAAGCTCCAAAGGCGGAATCCTGCCCAAAACAGTGTTTTGCCTAGGGTTCTTGTTGATAGATCGTGCATATTCAAAGACTCCGGCATCTAGGCTATACTGTATTTTATGGGGCGGTCAATGGTTTATGTGAACTTTATGTTGGGCTGTAGCCATAACATATTGTTAGGGAATGTTTTTTACGCGACAATTTATTTTGCTTATTGCAATATAGATACGTGTATAGCTCTGGACATCTTGCTCATACCTTTGCTAGGTTATATGCATTAGCTCATACACTATAAGTCCTTTTGGAGGATATGAAATGAACAACACACAGTGTGAAAAGATTAACGAGTTGGCCGCAAAGTATCAGCCTGAAATGACTCGTTTTTTGCGTGATATGGTCAAAATCCCCAGCGAAAGCTGCCAGGAAGAAGGGGTTGTGCGCCGTATCAAGGAAGAGATGGAAAAAGTTGGTTTTGACAGGGTAGAGTTTGATAAAATGGGCAATGTTATTGGTTATATCGGCAATGGGCCGCGAGTTATAGCCTTTGATGCGCACATTGACACGGTAGGTGTTGGCAACCGTGACAACTGGCAATTTGACCCCTACGAAGGGTATGAAGACGACGAAACCATTGGCGGCCGCGGCACTTCTGACCAAGAAGGCGGCATGGCCAGCATGGTTTATGCCGGAAAAATCATTAAAGAACTTGGCCTTTGCCCTGCTGATGTGACCATTGCCATGGTGGGTTCGGTACAAGAAGAAGATTGTGATGGCCTTTGCTGGCAATATTTGATCAAGGAACACGGGCTGAAACCTGAATTTGTCGTCTCTACCGAACCTACTGACGGCGGTATTTATCGTGGTCAGCGCGGGCGGATGGAGATTCGCGTGGATGTGCAAGGCGTATCTTGTCATGGCTCTGCACCTGAGCGCGGAGACAACGCCATTTATCGTATGGCTCATATCCTAACAGAGCTTGAACAGCTTAACACCACACTTAAAGACGACCCCTTCCTTGGTAAGGGAACGCTCACTGTCTCTCAAATTTTCTACACATCGCCGTCTCGTTGTGCTGTGGCAGACCAGTGCTCCATTTCCATCGACCGTCGCCTTACCTTTGGTGAAGATAAAGATTTAGCGATTTCACAGATCGAAAACCTTCCCTCTGTCAAGGCTGCCAGCGACAAGGTCAAGGTATCCATGTATACCTATGAAGTGCCTTCATGGACTGGCCTTGTGTATCCTACAGATTGTTATTTCCCCACTTGGGTTATTCCTGAAGACCATGCCGTGACCAAAGCTTGCGAGGCCACCTACAAGGCGCTGTTCGACACAGAACCACGTACTGACAAATGGACATTTTCTACCAACGGGGTGTCCATCATGGGCATGCATGGTATCCCTGTGATCGGTTTTGGCCCGGGTAAAGAAAAAGAAGCCCACGCTCCCAATGAAAAAACTTGGAAAAAAGACCTTGTTACCTGTGCAGCTTTTTATGCTGCCTTGCCTACAACCTATATGGGATCAAAGGCGTAACAGGCTGTTGAAAGAGTGTATTCTGCATCGTCAGGGTCCTTTTTCTAAAGTATGGTTTATAACTGCCGGAGTAAGGCCATCGTGGCCTTGCTCTAGGTTACAATACTTACCATCACCCCAACCCTTGGAGTTTGAACATGGATAAACTTCGTATTGAAAAGCTCATCGGCAAATTGGCCAAGCTTGAATACCGTAACATGTATAACAATGATTTTCTCCTCACATGGGAGAAAACAGACGATGAAATTAAAGCCACCTTCCTTGTGGCTGAAATTTTGCGCGGATTGCGTGAGCAAAACATAACCACTCGCCTTTTTGATTCAGGCCTTGGTATATCAATTTTCCGTGACAATTCTACCCGCACCCGTTTTAGCTATGCCAGCGCATGTAATATGCTTGGGCTTACCGTGCAGGACCTTGATGAAGGCAAATCACAGATCGCCCATGGCGAAACAGTGCGCGAAACTGCCAATATGGTGTCGTTTATGGCAGATGTTATTGGTATTCGTGACGACATGTACATTGGCAAAGGCAATGCGTATATGCGCGAAGTTTCCGAAGCTGTGGCCACAGGCCATGCCGAAGGCGTCCTTGAGCAGCGCCCCACCTTGGTGAACTTGCAATGTGATATTGACCACCCCACCCAAACCGTTGCGGACATGCTGCATATCATCAACCATTTTGGTGGCATAGAAAACCTGAAAGGGAAAAAGCTTGCCATGACATGGGCTTATTCGCCTTCTTATGGTAAACCTTTGTCCGTGCCCCAAGGTGTTATTGGCCTTATGACCCGTTTTGGTATGGAAGTGACCTTAGCCCATCCTGAAGGCTACGAAGTCATGGGTGATGTGGAAGATGTGGCACGTAAAAATGCTGCTGCCACAGGCGGAGCCTTTAAAAAGACAAACAGCATGGCTGAAGCGTTTGAAGGCGCTGACATCGTGTACCCCAAAAGCTGGGCACCTTTCGCTGCCATGGAAAAACGCACAGACCTTTATGCCGAAGGTGATGACGACGGCATTAAAGCCCTTGAAAAGAAATTGCTCACCCAGAATGCAAAGCATAAAGATTGGGAATGTACAGAAAAGCTCATGAAATCCACACACAATGGCAACGCTTTGTACATGCACTGCTTGCCTGCAGACATCACAGGTGTTTCCTGTAAAGCAGGGGAAGTGTCAGCAAGCGTATTTGATCGTTACCGCGTGCCCTTATATAAGGAAGCAAGCTACAAACCCTATGCCATTGCAGCCATGATCACCTTGGCAAAACAACGCTATCCTGCTGACATGCTTATGCGTTTGCTTCAGGAAGCTACATCTAGAGTTCGATAACAGACTGATAAAGAATGTACACGGTTTTTGGAGTGTTTTACCTATAAAGGTGAAGCGCTCCAAAAACACAAGCCCTTGCATAAGGGCATGCATCGTCAAAAAGACGTGCATTTTGCGAAAGGAAAAAGCCTTTGCAGTCTAGAATTCTAGGCTACAAAGGCTTTTTTATATAATAGCATATTCATGCTTTGTGGTACCGGGAGCGAGACTTGAACTCGCAAGACCTTGCGGTCGGCGGATTTTGAGTCCGCT
>CAYJIX010000012.1:0-45896 GCA_964370375.1 uncultured Desulfovibrionaceae bacterium
CAGGCAATTTTAAGGTTCGGGTTTTCCTGACGTAAAAGAGCAGCCATGCGTAAGGCTACAGTGGTTTTACCGCTCCCTGACGGCCCTGCCACCACATGCACGCGTTCAGGCCATTCAGCCAACCCCCAAGGGCGCGTGGGCGTCACATGGGCAAGGGCCTCTAAAACCGAAGCCCCGGGTGAGGCGGCTAAACGCTGATAAAGTTCAATAAGCACCCAACCCTCAACACCTTCACGGCGCATGTATTCAAGGGCCACACGCTGACGCGGTGATAAGCGATCCCATTGAATGGTAGGCTGGAGCAAACTATACATGTGCTCGCGCATTTGCCGCCATTCTTTATGCCATTCATTCCAGTCAAATGAGGCAATCCCTTGGGGGTGAAGCGCTGCTGTGGATTCAAAGGCAGAACCTGTGTAACCTTTACCTTGGCGCACAGTGTCAAGGAGCGAAGCTGCTTTTTTACCCAAAGGCGTTAACGTGGCGCTGTCAGGGGCAGCTGCATTGTCAAAGGGGCCTGCCGGACGATCCACTCCTGCCGTCACTTCATGCCAGCGTTGACCGTCTTGTTGAAAGTCACGATTGGATAAAATAATGGCGTCAGGCCCCATCTCTGCTTTGATTTGGGCTAAAATTTCTTGAGCGCTGGTGCCAACGTAACTTTTTATTTGCATACCGCTTTCCGCTTTGACGTGCCTTTAGCTAAGAAAGAAACGTCCTTTGTGAAGTATTTTTTGGGTGCATCCCAATAACGTGTTTACAACGTAACAGCTTTTTAACATAGGTACTGTCAAACGATGCTTAACTGTTTGTTTTATTCAATGCCTACCAATCCCACGGCCTGAAGCCTTGTTTCCGGTGATATTTCTGCCTGAGAAACAACAGGCAAGCTTGGTAAAAATCTGCTGACAAGCTGTGCCAGATGCTGACGCACCATGGGGGAAGTCATAACAACAGGTTGTCCGTCAGTGTTCACGGCATTTTCCACAGCCACATTAAGGTTATGAATGATTTTTTGAGCCAAGGCCGGATTGAGCGAAAGATAGCTTCCGCCGTCTGTCTGACGTATGGCCTCACTAAGGGCTTTTTCCACTTCATGGTCAAGGGTGATGACAGGCAAGCTTCCCGCACTGTCCAAGTACGGCTTTGTAATGGTGCGAGCCAGTCTTTCGCGTACATATTCTGTCAATAGCTCAGGCAGTTTCACACTTGGGCCATAATCGCCAAGGGTTTCCACAATGGTGAGCATGTCGCGTACAGATACGTTTTCGCGTACCAGATTCTGCAATACTTTTTGCACCGTGCCAAGGGGTAAAGTGTTGGGCACCAATTCTTCCACAGCCTTTGGCGAATGTTTGGAAAGGGTGTCAAGCAGGGCTTGCACTTCTTGGCGTCCAAGAAAGGCGTCTAGGTGGCGCTTGAGTATTTCGGTCAAGTGCGTGGCAATAACAGTGGATGGGTCAACCACCGTATAGCCGGCAAGCATGGCTTCTTCGCGCTGCGCCTCATTGATCCATAAGGCAGGCAGGTTAAAGGCAGGTTCTCTGGTTTCAATGCCTTTAACTTTATGGGTCACACTGCCGGGATCCATGGCCAGAAAATGATCCACAAGGATTTCTGCCGTGGCAACTTGATTGCCTTTGACCAATAAAACATATTGCCCGGGCTTTAATTGCAAGTTGTCGCGCAAATGCAAGGACGGAATAACCACACCCATATCAAGGGCAAATTGGCGTCTGATGGAACGGATGCGCGAAAGTAAGTTCCCGTTTTGGGCCTCATCTACCAAGGGGATAAGGCCATAACCCACTTCAAGCTCAAGGGCGTCAAGGGGGAGCAGGGCTTGCACTTCTTCGGGTGTATCGGCACCGGTGGCACCGGGCTTGGCTTTACGTTGTTTTTCGGTTGATTCTGCTTGTTCTTCAGCTTCGCGCGTGGATACAGCGCGCGCTATAAAAAAGAGCAATAACGCAAAACTTAGAAACGGAATAGTGGGGAGCCCGGGCACAAGGCCAAAAACCAAGAGCACAACAGAGGCTAAACGCAACACCCGCGAATTGTAGGTAAGTTGGGCCATGAACTCTTCGCCCATTTTCGCCTCAGCAGCAGCACGAGAAACAATAATACCTGCACCCACAGAGGTGATAATGGAAGGAATGGTTGAAACAAGGCCGTCACCAATGGTGAGGATAGAAAACGTAGCCAGAGCATCGCCCCAGCTCATATCGTTTTGAATAACACCAATAAGAATACCGCCAATCAAGTTGATAAGCGTAATGTATAGGCCTGCCGTCACGTCACCGGAAACAAACTTACCGGCACCGTCCATGGCTCCGTAAAAATCGGCTTCTTTGCGGATGTTTTCACGCCGCCTTGTGGCTTCGGCTTCATCAATGAGTCCGGCGTTCAAGTCAGCTTCAATGGCCATTTGCTTGCCGGGCATGGCGTCAAGGGTAAACCTGGCAGCCACTTCGGCAATACGGGTCGTACCGGTGGTGATAACGACTTTGTTTAAGATGAACAAAATAAGGAAGATAACCGCGCCAACAACGTAACTACCGCCCACAACAAATTCAGCAAAGGATTTGATCACGTTACCTGCCGCATCAATACCTTGAGCTCCGTTTAAGAGGATAAGGCGTGTTGAAGCAACGTTAAGGCCAAGTCGCAGCAAGGTGGTCACAAGCAATAACGAGGGGAAAATAGAAAATTCCAAAGGCGAGGTCATGAACATGGCGGTAAGCAATACAATAAGCGATATGCTTATGCTCATGGTCAGCATGCCGTCCAAAATAAAGGTTGGAACCGGCACCAGCATGATGAACAAAATAACTATAATGCCGGCGCCAAGGATCACATCACCTTGTTTGGCAAAGCGAGCGTAGTCAAATTTGGGTACAGAAACTTCTTTGGCCATTCTCTTGACACCTTTTGCTGTCAGAGGTTCGACACATGCGATGCATTATGTAGCGTATAAAAATCAATCGACAAGTGTTGCTAATGCATCTTACGGCCCTTAATCCGCCAAATACCGGCAAGGATGGCCGCCACGGCTTTATACAATTCCTCGGGGATCATATCCCCTACATCTACACTCTTATACAAAGCCCGTGCCAGAGGCACATTTTCGCGGATAGGCACGTTATGTTCGCGCGCCACAGCCTTGATCCGTTCCGCCATATGATCAACGCCCATGGCCAATACCATGGGGGCAGGAGCTTCAAGGGCATTGTAGCTTAACGCCACAGCAATGTGTGTAGGGTTTGTGATGACCACGTCTGCTTTGGGTACGTCCTGAAGCATGCGCCGTACCATGACCTTCATCATGGCTTCGCGCTGCTTGGATTTGATCATGGGGTCACCTTCAGATTGCTTGCTTTCGTCCTTGACTTCTGATTTTGTCATTTTAAGATTTTCTTTAAATTCATACCTGTTATACCATAATTCAACGGCACCGATGATGAACATGGGAGGTAATGAATACAGCATGATCCAAAAAGCAAGGTCTAAGATAAAAAACGTAATTTCCGTGACAGTGCTGTAATATAGCGGCAAAAAGTTATCAAATTCAGAACGTATTACCAAAAACGGAATGGCCCCGATAAGCAAGGCTTGTAATACACTGCGCCCAAGGCGGATAAAGGTTTGCGCTGAGGCGAACATGTTTTTTAGGCCGGTAAGGATGTTAAAGCGGCTCCACTTAAACTCCATGGGTTTGGTTGTCCACAGTGGGCCAACTTGCAAACGCAAACAAATCCATGCAGAAAGCGCGATGGCGAAAAGAATCGGCAATAGCATCATGGCCAATGTTTTTGCCGTATACACCATCAAAGCATAAATATTTTGCTGGTCAACAATAAAATTGGCCCCGTTGGATAAGAAGAACGTGTACACCTCTCGAATATGCTCGCCCATGGTGCCTGCATAGGCTGATAAAAAGATCACAGCCACGCAGGCTGTCACAGCCTTGGTCAATTCCTGTGATTTTGGAACGTTCCCCTCATCACGGGCTTTTTGAATCTGTTTTGGGGTCGCGTCTTCGGTTTTACTTGGATCTTTCGCCATACAAGCTCTCCTGCAAACAACGTCTTTGTTTGCAATAAAAGGCTAGTGTTATGAGGGTGTTTTTATATAACCTCTCGAAAAAGAATAGGTTTTTTATGGTTCTTGCAACGAGAAAGCAATGCTCTGACGATGCAAGGTACACGTTTTGGCAGTCTGTCATAAGGTCATGCTGTTGAGCAAGTTATAAAACATTCCCTCCATGTCTGAAATAAAACGCCTGGTCTCTTCAGCCATGATCAGTAACAAAAAGCCGATAAAGAAAAAGCCCAAGCTGATTTTAAGCGGAAAACCCACTTCCATAACAGGAATTTGCGGTGCTGCGCGGTTCATAAGGCCAAGGGCCACTTCCGCCAACATAAGGATCGCCATAACAGGCGCAGCCGTGCGAACAGCAAAAACAAAAACCATGCCTACAAGCTCAATAAGTTCCGCCAAAAGCGCAGTTCGTAACGTAAGCCCCCCGGGAGGCAAAATGTCAAAGGTTTGCGCAAAGGCATGCAGCATGAGCAAATGCCCGTTAAGAGCCAAAAAAATGAGGATGACCACCATGTAAAAAAATTGGGAAACAACCCCTGACGTATTGCCAGATAAAGGGTCGGCTAGGGTCATCATGGAAAAACCCATTTGCATGGCTAAAATTTCGCCACCACTACGAATACCTGCAAAAAAACAGTCCACGGCAAGAGCCAGCACAAGGCCGATGATAAATTCACCTGTCAGCATAAGGACAACGGCAAAAGGGTGTGAAGGCAAGGCTGTTGGCGGCATGTCTACGTAGGACCAAATGGCAAGAGTGGTCACCATGCACATGGCAGCCTTGATCTGGGCCGGCAGCCAAGATGTGGCAAAGATAGGCAGCATGAACATAACAACACTGACGCGAGTGAACACCAGCAAAAAGGTAAGAAATATGGCAGGGTCAAAATTAAATATGTCCATGACAAACCTGTAGAACGTATATAAAGCAATGGCTATGCAAAATATGTGCTTGCTTTGATGTATAGCAAGTATTTATCGTTGTTTCAAGGAAAAGACGGTGAGCAAGTTTTGCACAAGGCGTTGGTGGAATTTGGTTTTGCAAAACAAAAACACGGTAAGGTGAAGGCGGCTGGGTTGGCTTGAGCGATGAAGATTTACAATGTGCTGCTATGGGCAGCAAAAAATTTGTTCAACGCATCTTCCACCATGGCAAGGTCTGTATACTTTTTGGGCTCTTTCCCTGTCTCTTGCAGCGTAAAGATGCCTCGTGTTTTGTCGGTTTTTGGCGGCAATCCTTTGGAATAAATAGCATGCCTTTGCCAAGAAACTGTCAGTTCCGCTTTTGTTTGTTGCTTGCTGTTTGTAAGCGTAAGAAAGATGGAATCTGCGCCTTTATCCACTTTTGCCAAAGCTGTGGCAGGGCCAGATTCCTGAGTATGGTGCTGAGCATAGCCGTGTTTTTTGATAAGTTCGTCCATGGCTATAGCCAAAGGTGGCAGGGTGTCCTCTGTGTCAAGCAAGGTGTTGTACTGCTTTATTTCTTCGTGTTCATCGGCATAGGTTTTGCGCACGCGTTTTTGATGTTCGATAAATGTTTCGCGGTGGCGCACAAAACGCCTTGCCACAAACACCAGCGCAAAAACAAGGGCCAAGGGCAATAAAAATGTATCCATAAATATTACCCTTTATGGCAGATTATTGTGAATTTATGAAAAAAATATAACATAGTTCTGTGTATTTAGGGTGTTATGTGAAGATGATTCGGTACTGCAAGGATGAATTTTTACCCAAAAAATCTGAAAAAATCACCTTAAAATGAATTTATCCTATTGACACTATTGGTTTTTTGTAAATATTAAAAATAATGCTCAGAAATTGGCTGAAGGGGTTGACATGAATACATCCTGTTTCTATGACAGAAGTGTTTAGGATACCGTTTCCATATGTTGAATCAGGATGGCCTTGCCCTATTACATAACCAGGAGAGGAACATGACAAAATCGTTGGAGACTCAGCGGACTTACGCTCTCATAGGTACTGGCGGCTGTGGAAAAACATCTGTTGCCGAGATGATGCTATTTCAAAGTGGTGTTGTCAATCGCTTGGGAGCAGTTGAAGATGGTTCTACCGCACTTGATTATGAACCAGAGGAAATAAAACGCCGTGGGTCCATTCAGCCCGGTTTTGCCACGTTTTTATGGGATCAAAGCCGTCATTTTTTAGTAGACATCCCCGGTGATGCCAATTTTAGCGGCGATTTACCCTATTTGTTGATGGGTGTGGATGCTGTGGTGTTTACTATTGACGCGGTGGACGGGGTTCGTCCTTTAACGCGCCGTATTTGGCAAAGCGTTCGTGAAGCCGGCCTGCCCGCAACGGTTTTTATCAACAAATGTGATCGCGATCGTGCCGATTTTCAAATGGCCTATGACGGTTTGTCCGGCTCTCTTGGTATTCGTCCGGTGGCCTTGTATATTCCCATCATGAAAGGCGAATCTTTTGTGGGTATTGTGGATGTATTGGCCGAAAAGGCCCTTATGTTTGGCGAAAACGGCGAAGTGAGCGACGGCACCATCCCCGGGCATTTGGTGGATGAAACCGCGCTTTACCGCGACACTGCCATTGAAAATATTGCCGAATCTGACGAAGAATTGATGGAGCTGTATTTGGAAGAAGGCTCCCTTTCTCCTGAAAATTTAGCCATGGGCTTGCGCAAAGGGGTTCTTTCAGGAGAGCTGGTACCTGTGGTTGTGGGTTCCGGCCTTGAAAACAAGGGCGGACGTGAACTTTTAAGTGTTATCAACAGCCTGTTCCCCTCGCCCCTTGAGCGCGCCTCGTTTATGAACAGCGAAGGTGAAGATTGCGCTGTTGACGCAGCAGGGCCTGCGGTTTGTTTTGTGTTCAAAACCATTGCCGATCCTTTTGCCGGTCAGCTCAATATGATCCGTGTGCTTTCAGGCAGCATCAATACAGATTCAACCCTTAAAAACAGTGCAAACGGCGAATCAGAACGCCTTGGTAGTCTTTTGTATCTTTCCGGTAAAAATCAAACACCGTGCAAAGATACCTTGGGCCCTGGTGCCATTGTTGCCGCGGCAAAGCTTAAAAATACCCAGACAACCAATACCTTGTGTGACGAAAAGGCGCCTTGCTCTGTATATGTGCCGACCTTGTCACCCCAGCTTATCACCTTTGCTTTAGCCCCGAAAGAAAAAGGCGAAGAAGATAAAGTTTTTGCAGCTGTACAAAAATTGCTTGACGAAGATGTAACGCTCAAACTGACACGTGATGCCGAAACAGGTGATGTGCTTTTGGCAGGCATGGGGCAATTGCATATTGAAATGGCAGTAGAGCGTGCCAAGCGTCGTTATAAAATTGAAATATTGCTCAAAACACCCAAGGTGCCGTACCGCGAAACCGTTCGCGGTAAAGTGCAAGTGCAAGGGCGTCATAAAAAGCAATCCGGCGGACGCGGTCAGTTTGGCGATTGCTGGATTGAAATGGAAGGTTTACCCCGTGGTGAAGGCTATGTCTTTGAAGACGGTGTTGTGGGCGGCGTGATTCCGCGTCAATACATCCCTGCCATTGACAAGGGCATTCAAGAGTCAGCGGCGCGCGGCTTTATTGCAGGCTGCCCTGTGGTGGACTTTAAAGTGCGCGTGTATGATGGCAGCTACCATTCGGTGGACTCCTCAGAAATGGCCTTTAAGATAGCAGGTTCTGTAGCCTTTAAAAAAGGCATGGAATCGTTAAAGCCTGTATTGTTAGAACCCATTATGCTTATTGCCGTTTCTGTGCCTGATGGCTTTATGGGTGATGTTATCGGCGATCTGTCCTCAAGGCGCGGTAAGGTGCTTGGTTCAGACTCTGAAGGCGGACTTACAGAAATCAAAGCCCATGTGCCCATGAGCGAGGTGTTGCGCTATTCACCTGATTTACGCTCACTTACAGGCGGGCAGGGCGTCTTTACCATGGAATTGGACCATTACGAAGAAGCACCGCCACCGGTTGTGGAAAAAATTGTTGCCGAATATCAAAAACTGAAGGAAGAAAGCTAAACCCTTTTTGTCATAACCACGTACACTTGTGTAGACAATACCTATTGTAATAGCTCTTTATGAGTTTACTTGTAACAGCCTGCTTTAAATATCAATTTTTAGCAGGCTGTTTATCTGCTACCCTTTTTTTTGATGATACTATGTTTTGTCGCGCATGTTGAGTATGGGCGCGTTGTATTCACAAAGCGGCATCTGTGCGCGTGAAGCTTGTTGTTTTTTGTTCACGTAGAATTTGGCCTAGATAGAACATTTCGGAGTTTCACTATGAAAAAGAATGTTTCTGTTATCACAGCAAGTTATGGCCACGAAAACTATATAGCGCATGCCATAGAAAGTGTTCTTAACCAAACGCATGCAGATTTTGACTATATTATTTTTGATGACGGTTCAAAAGATTCGTCACGAAATGTGATAGAAAAATATGCCCAAAAAGACAGTCGCATAAGGTTTTACACGCACGAAAATATTCAAAACAAAGGACTGCCTGCAACGATCAAGGCTGCCCTTGATTGCGTGCAAACACCTTATGTTGCCTTTCTTGAAAGCGATGACCTTTGGGAGCCTAGTTTCTTAGAAGAAATGCTAGATGTTGCAAAAAAACGGCAAGATGTAGGATTGTTTTTTTCAGGTGTGCAAGCATTTGGTGAAGATGAGCACAACAACAAGGCACACACAAAAATGCTTGAAAGGCGGAAACGCTTTATACAACAAAGAGGCATTGTGCGTATGGATTTGTTGTATTCTAGGGTGATTTCAACTTTTTCTTCTGTGCTTGCTCGCACTTCTGTCCTTAAAGCGTGCCGATTAGATCCTATTATTCCGCAACGCTTGGATCATTATCTATGGGCGCAATGCTTGCTGCAAATGCCTGCCCTATATGTGGATAAAATATTGTGCCACTGGCGCAAACACGATGCAGGGTTTAGCTGCGGTGTGCGTGAACCGTTTCCCTTTGCAAGCGAAGACATGCTTTTTGATGTTTTGTATCCTGAAAACACAAAAAAAGACAAGGCGTTCTATCATTATCTACTTTCCGGAAAAAAGGAAAAAGCGTTTAGAAACCAATTGCGCGCTTTTTTACGGTTCTATTTTCATGTAAAATATCCACTTGAAAAGCTTATTGTTTATACAAAATAATTTCAATAGCTTGGATGCTGTTTAATGAAGCATGTTTGCCTGCATAAGCACCTGACCAACGTGCTTCAACATTATTTGGTTACGTTATGAACACGTCAGACTTTATCATACTTGGCGCAGGGGCAGCCGGGCTTATGGCAGCCTATACGGCGGCGCAAGCAGGCCTTTGCGTAACGGTTGTTGACCATGCCCCCATGGCAGCACAAAAAATGCGCATGTCCGGTGGCGGCATGGGCAATATGACCAATCTGCACATGTCAGAAGCTTGGTATGTGGGGGAGCGTCCGCGCTTTGTGCGTTCTGTGCTAAAAGGGTTTACACCGCATGAAATGCTTCAATTGCTTAAAGACATGAATATGCCTTGGGAAGAACGCTTGCACGGGCAGATTTTTTGTCGTGAACCTGTGGGCCGTTTTGTGGATCGTTTGGTAAGCGCGTGCCAAGACTATGGAGTCACTTTTTTATTCAAGCGCGATGTAGGCACTGTATCGCAATATGCAAGCTCTGAAACAGGATCGCCAACAACCTTGCCAACATCTTCGTTTGAAGTGCAAACATCTGAAGAGCTTCTTCGCGCTCCTTATCTGTTACTGGCCCTTGGCAGTGCAGCATGGCCAAAGGCAGGAGCTACAGAGCGCGGCATGCACCTAGCCCATGCTTTTCGGCACCGCATTGTGCCCCCTTACCCTGTGCTTGTGCCTTTTGTCATGCCAGAACAATGGCCGCTGCATGGCCTGCAAGGGATCAGCGTGCCTGTGTGCCTTGAGGTTGCAGGGCAACGTTTTAATGATCCGCTCTTGTTCACGCACCGCGGCATAAGCGGCCCTGTGGTTTTGCAGGCGTCTTGTTTTTGGCGGCCCGGCATGGAAATCACGATCAATTTTTTACCCACAACACCTTTGCGCGAGCTTGTACAGCAGCCTGAATATGGCCGTTTAAGCGTGGAAGCTATGGTGCGAAAAGTACTGCCTTTACGCCTTGTCGAGCTTTTAATCCCAGAGCATATCCGCGCTGTTCAGGTGGCGCAGTTAAGCCGTACTTTAAGGCAAAAGCTTGAAGAGACCCTGCATACCCATAAGGTTGTGCCAACGCGTACCATAGGCATGGCCAAGGCAGAAGCTGCGGCAGGTGGCGTTGATACGGCAGAAGTGTATGAAAAAACGCTAGAGAGCCGCAAGGTCAAAGGGCTTTACTTTGCAGGTGAAGTGCTCGATATTGCAGGAAGACTTGGCGGCTATAACATCCATTGGGCCTTTGCTTCTGGTAAAGCAGCGGCCCGTGCAACCATTAAGGCGCGTAAAGCCTCACAACAGGAAGAAAAATAATGCCAGCATACACAGATGAACAAAGCATGCGCCTTGTGGATTTTTTTCATGAAGCCGGCATGTTACGCCATACGCCGCGTTCAGGCTATACTTTTTTGGGGAGCGGTAAAGAATCTGTGGCCGAACACAGCCACCGTACAGCCATAATAGGCTATGCCCTTGCTTGCATGAGTGGGGCAGATCCGGCAAAAACAGTGCTTTTATGCCTTTTTCATGATTTAGGCGAAGCCAGAACCGGAGATTTGAATTATGTGAACCAGATATATAGCAACCCTGACGAACGAAAGGCCGTGACAGACGCCACGCGAGGCACCGGCCTTGAGGACGACATTGCTGCGCTTTGGGATGAACACCACAAAAACACCAGCCACGAAGCTATTTTGGCTCATGATGCAGATCATCTTGACCTTATGCTCAATCTTAAACGTGAAAGCGATTTGGGCAATCCCTATGCCATGAAATGGTTTGATCATGCAGTGCAAAGATTGCAAACCCCTTACGCTAAACAATTGGCCCAACATGTACGCGATATTGATCATACCGATTGGTGGTACCAAAGCCGCACATCAACATGGTGGGCTACTCGCAATCTTGACAGTAAAGACACGCCTCCCCATGAACCTTGTGGCGAATAATCGGCGTATGCAGTAGCATTGTTCATAACTTCCTTCCAAGTAGGCAACCCAAAAACAAAGGGTATGCCTTTCCCATGCGCGTTCAAATCATATTGGCTTGACACTTTCTGTTTGTATGGTTTAATGGCTGTACCAAGAGAAGGCTGAGAAAAAAGAAGGACCCCTGAACCTGTTTGCACAGGTAAGGTCGTTGTCCATTGATCATGCACAGTGTGTTGCCATTGTCGAATCGCAGAGTCGAAAAATGAATGTTTATTGGTTTCAAATACATGGTCACACGGTACGGTATGGAGGACAAAGGTGAAATGGTATAATCCTGCGGTATTAAGGCTTGAGCTTCTAGTTCAGGGCATGAAGGTAGACCCTGATTTTAATAAAGAGCTTGGCGGATCGCTAAAAGAACCGCTTTGGACACGCACCGGCCCCACAAGTACAGGCATGGATTTGCGCCTTGAGCAGGGCATGTATGTAAGTGCAGCCATTGAAGGGGAGCGTTTCCCATGGCACTATAAAAATTCACCGTTTTTGCTGTGCCGCGATGACAACGGTCAGGCTGTTATCAAAAAAAACGATGAGATCGTTCAAAAAGTAATTCCTGCGCCGCGCCCAAGTTTTTATGGAAAAAAAACCAAGAGCGGCAATGATATGGAAAAAATAGGCGTTGTTACAGGTGATTTTTTAGCTGTTTCCTTGGACAATCGCTGTTGGTTTTGGGGATATTATCAAAACGATACATTGACCGAATATAAGGACCGTCAGTGCAAATTTTGCGGTATCGGCCTTAGCATGAAGCGTGATGAATTGTACCGCAAAAGCAATGAAGATATTTTGGATGTTGTGGCAGCTGCTGTTGAAGGCGGCGATGTGAAGCATATAGGCTTAAATGCGGGAAGTTTTGCCCCTCCCGGACGCGGTCATGAGGAATATGCTAAGCTTGTGCGCGAAATCAAAAAACGTCACGATGTGTGGGTGCGCATGTCTATTTGCCCTCCTGATGATGAAAAATATATTGACATTTTGTACGATGCAGGAGCAGATCAAATAGGCTATGATATTGAAGTGTATGACAAAAAACTTTATGAATATATTTGTCCTGGCAAATTTCACGAGGTAGATGGCGGCGCGCATCACCGGCACTTTTTCAAAATGTTGGAATACGCCGCAAAACGTGGCGGCCCAAACAAAGCGTATTCCATCCTTGTGACCGGACTTGAGCCTTTGCAATCCACCATTGCAGGCATTGAAAAGCTTTGCCAGCTTGGTGTGGTTCCGCGTATGAGCATATTTAGACCCATCCCCGGCACCCACCTTGAGCGTCATCCAACACCTAGCCCTGCCTTTTTAGTGAAAGTGTACAGGGCCTTACGCGAATTGACCATGAAATATGGTGTGGATTCAGGGTGCGCTGGTTGTGGCAGAACCTTTGTCAGTACCAAAATTTTTGACGGGGTCAATCCTGTAATGCCAGAAATCACCGATGCCGACCTTGAACGCGCCGGCATTGATTTGCGTGATGATTAAATAATAATCGCGCGAAAAACAAGCGTGAAGATTGTTAGTTGAAGAAGCACGTATCTCTATGAAGAAAGAGGATATGGTTTTGGAAGCTACTGATGCGTACATGATGCTGTATTTGGGGTAGTTTTAATTGTCTGAGGTGAAGGCGTAAGGATGGTGAAGGAAGAATTTTTTGCTGTCCATAACACATGCGTTCCTACAACAAACAACGTTTTAAGCTGGGCCTAGTTTTGCCTGTGAGCCTTGCATGGAGAGATTGCCTATGAAAGTTACAAACGTAACCACCTTTCCTGTTTTTCCAGGGTGGCGCAAGAATTTGATTTTTGTAAAAGTGGAAACAGACGAAGGCATCACAGGCTGGGGAGAGGTCTATACCCAGTATGATCGCGACCCTGCCATGCGTGTGCATGCAGATTTGCTTGGTAAATATCTTGTGGGACGCGATCCTTTTGATATTAAGTATTTTTGTCAAATGGCCTATGACGACTACGCGCAACGTCGTGCATCCTTGGAATTTTATTGTGCGGTATCCGGTATTGAAGCTGCGTTGTGGGATATTGTGGGTAAGGCCTGTAATCAGCCAGTATACAATTTGCTTGGCGGCAAATGCCGTGAAAAAATCCGTGTGTACGCCAATGGTTGGAGCTATAAAATGCGTTCGCCTGACGATTTTGCCCGTGCTGCTGAAAAAGCTGTTGCCTTAGGCTTTGACGCGCTCAAATTTGATCCATTGCCGCGGCCTTGGCGTACCTTTATTCCGCGTGAACATGAAGCCCATGCCGCAAAAGTTGTTAAAGCAGTGCGTGATGCAGTAGGCCCTGATGTGGATTTGCTTATTGAATTACACCGCCGCCTTTCTGTCTCGCACGCTGTGACCATTGCTGATCGCATTGCTGAATTTAATCCTTTCCTTATTGAAGAACCTTGCCAAGCTGAAAACGTTTTAGCCATTGCCGAAGTCCGTAAAAAAACACATATACCTGTAATGACAGGTGAAAATATTTTTGGCAAAGCCGGATTTAGGCGCGTTTTAGAGCACCGCGCTGCCGACTATTTAAACGCAGACGTGGCCAATTGCGGCGGTATCCTTGAGCTGCGCGAAATTGCAGCCATGGCTGAACCTCATTTTGTGGGCATGTCGCCGCACAATTACAATTCCACATCCCTTGGGCTTTCAGCAACGGTACACGCTTCAGCTGGAATGCAAAACTTTATTATTACAGAATATTTTCTGCCTTTTGTGGATTTTTGTGATGAAATATTCCCGGGTGAACAACAGTTAAAGCCTGTCAACGGTTATATCACCTTGCCTACGACTCCGGGACTTGGGCTTGTGCCTGACGAAAATAAGCTCCGCAAACATGCCGGAAAAGCCTTCCCTATGCGAGAATTGCCTTTCCCGTGTGATGAAAACATGTAGCAAGGCATGCCATCACAAAAAACATGATTGTATACTTTGTGTAAATGAAAAACACGCATAAACCGTGCTACCGCTGTTTTGTATACAAACTAGGTAGCGCGGTTGTAAAAAAATGTGCAACCTCTTATTCGTAAGGATGAGCATAGCTAAGGAGGATTTCAAGCGAGAATGGTTTTGGGAAAAAGCTTCTCTTAAAAGCGATTTTATGATAGAATCCCTTCTGGAATACAGTCAATCGGAGGTTACTTTGAATTTTCCTAAAATCAAACAGCAACAAAAAAAGAGCATCCTTGCCATCAACGCGCTTTTGCAGGTTATTGACAAGTATCAAATAGGCGACAAGCTGCCACCGGAACGCCAACTCGCCCTAGAAATGGATATCAGCCGCAACACGTTGCGCGAAGCCATTGCTGCTTTGCAAGTTATGGGAATCATTGGTGTACGGCACAGTCAGGGTAATTTTATTATAAAATTACCCGACGAAGTCACGCTCATGCAGTCCTTGGACAGCATTTTTCATCCTGCAAGCGATCCTTTTGCCATGGTTGAAGCCCGTGTTGCCTTTGAACCGGGGGCTGCCTATATGGCGGCATTAAAGCGTACCCCCTCGGACGTCAAGCGCATGAAAGGTAATGTGAATGACCTTATACAATGCTTACGAGAAGGGGATTTGACGGGATATTCCGAAGCTGACATGTTGTTTCACTTAAACATTGCCAGAGCAACGCATAACGAAGTGATTATCGAAACCATAACCCCCATGGTTTCTGTTTTGCGAACCCCTTTATGGCGGGCTATAAAAAAGGGCTTGGACGAAGAGCTTTTTTTCAAAATTCGCAGCGAAGAACACAATGCAATTTTTCAGCACATATCCAATGGTCAGGCGCGAGAAGCCGCCAATGCCGTGTACAGTCACATTAAAAAATCCATGGAAAGGTTCTTGCACGAGCGTGAATAATGCTATGCTGAGCTAGGAAGGAACATATGCCTTCACCTTTTGAAAAATGTGATTTAGCAGTATTTGCCGCAACCTTGGTCACAATACGACCAAAGCGACGCTGAAAACCTATTCGCGATGCGTCCAAGTTGCCCTGCAACATGGTTTTAATGCAAAAACGATTACCTTAAAGCAGGCACTTGAGCTTTTTAAAAATCCAGCTTGTAAGGGTAAGGCATGATGCAATAGCCCTAGTTTTTTTGTACACCAATAAAAAAAGCCTACCCCATGCTGCGATACAAGATCGCCATATGGGGTAGGCTTTTTAAAAAAATGCAATCGTTTTTACAAAGTTTCGTCGCTTGGGGATGTGTTCTTGCATGTTGTGGAGCATGCCTTGTGACATTCCCACACAGAGCGCAATAATGCATAGCCAACACCACTCCCAATAACGAACAGAACAAGGTATAATAAACCAAAGAAAATGGCGTAATCAGGAGACCACCAAGGAATATCTTGGGGCAGAGGGCTTTGAACAGTTTCACCCATTAGCATGACTCACCTCTATTTTACAGCGTCTTTAAGGCTTTTGCCGGGACGGAATTTTACAACTTTAGAAGCTTTAATGGTGATAGCTTCGTTGGTACGGGGATTGCGACCGGTGCGTTCTTTGCGGTTTTCAACAACAAACGAACCAAAACCGGTTAAGGGCAATTTGCCTTCTGTAACCAATACTTCCTGAATAGATTCGAGCAAGGCGTTTAAAGAACGCTCTGCAGCAGCCTTGGTCAAGTTTGCTTTTGACGCTATTTGGGTGACAAGTTCAGATTTAGTCATCTCCTACTCCTTACTGGTAATACGGTATAAGTGTTGTATAATGGCAACTTTGAGCATGCGTGTTCAAAGCTGCTAAAAATAAGTTTGCAGACAAGCTGTATATATTTTTGTCTTCGTTGTGCTGTATCTTGTTGCCTCACATAAAGGTAGTGAAACAGGAAAAGACTATAGCAAACGTCTACAGCCGCCTTCAATAGTACGTTGTCGCTAAGGCTATACATACTTTCTTGGCTTGTCAACTATGAAAGGGCTATGAAAGGATGTGCTGTTTTGCATTGTCCTGCATTTTTGCCATAGCCAGCGCTAGGGCTTGAAATTGAGAAGGGGACAAGGTTTCGGGCCTGCACATAGGATCAAGGCCAAGCTGCTCCATAACAGCAATAAGCTCTGAGAGTTTGTTTTTTTTCAAAATACTTTGCATCTGTTTGCGCCTTTGCTGAAAACATAGCTTTATCAGGCGCGATAAAACATCAGGCGTCTGCGGCTTTGTGTCTTGTGTCAGCGGGGTCATTTTCACAATGGCAGAATCAACCTTTGGGGGAGGAGCAAAGGCGCCGGGTGGCACGACAAATCCCCATTCAACGCGAACATAGCTTTGTATCCATACGCTAAGGCCGCCGTAATCCTTGCCACCGGGCTTTGCCGCCAGCCGTTCTGCAACCTCCTTTTGTACCATGAACACGCCGCATACAAGTTCCGATACGCGGTGTACCATGTCCCACAAAATGACCGAGCCCACATTGTAGGGCAGGTTGCTGATAATTTTCCACGGGCCCTGCAAATCCTCCCAGGCAAAGCGTACAGCATCGCCTTCTACAACGCGCATGTCGGTATTGGACTTGCCTGCTTGCTGTTCAAACGTGTTGCTGTGTTCGTTGGCATGGTGGCTTGCCCAATGCCTGTCTTTTTCAACAAGGAGCAATGTTTTTGGGGCACTTTGCAATAAAAAAGACGTCAAAGCACCGGGGCCCGGCCCTATTTCTAAAATATGGTCAGAGCTTTGCACAGCCAACATGTCCACAATGCGTTTTGCAAGGTGGGTGTCCTTTAAAAAATGCTGACCAAGGCTTTTTTTGGCACGAGGGGCGGGCAAATTCATCAGTACGGGCCTATGTTTATGGTGAAAAAAATACGAGGGAATGCTTTTTCAAAACATAGCCTGAAAAAACATTCCCTAAAACCTCAAAATCTATTGAACAGGCACAATGGATTTAATGATAACAGGCTTAAGAGGTACGTTTTGGTGTCCCATTTTATTGCCCGTTGGCACGCCTTTGATGGCGTCAATAACATTCATGCCTTTGATCACGCGGCCAAAAACAGCATAACCAAAACCAGACGGAGTGGAGGAGCGATAATCAAGGTTTGCATTGTCTGCAACATTGATAAAAAATTGATTGCTTGCAGAATGGGGGGCAGACAGTCTGGCCATGGCAATGGTATATTTTTTGTTTTTTAAGCCATTGGAGGCTTCGTTGGTAATGGTTTTTCGGGTGGGCCTTTTATTCATGTTTTCGTCAAACCCGCCACCTTGGATCATAAATCCATCAATAACACGGTGAAAAATAGTGCCATCATACCCGCCTGTTTTGACGTAATATAAAAAATTACGCACTGTTTCAGGTGCTTTTTGGGGGTTGAGCTCAATGACAAAATCACCGGCTGTTGTTTCAACTTTCACCTGCGGCATAGAGGCAGCCGCTGCATTTGATGACAGCCCAAAAAAAAGAACACAAAGGGCAAAAATGCCTAATGTCATACGATACAAAGCGTGCATGATGTTTTCCTATAAGGGTTTAAGGTCTTTAATTCGCAATTCCACGGTACTTACGCCATTAAAAGCATTGATGCCGGGCGTATACGCCAATTGTACACGTTGCCCCACCAGGGCTTCGCTATACCGTTCAGCCTCTCGCCATGCCTTAGCATTTATAGCTATGCCTGACGCTTCCTCCACCATTTCTAGCGTTACATGGTCACGTTTTGGCCCAAACACACGGCGCTTGCGCACAACAAGGGGGGAAGAGGTGAACACAGGCTCTGGGTTACCAATACCAAAAGGTTGCAGCAATTCCAAGCTTTTGAGAATCGCAAAATCAGAGGCGCCTGTAAAGGACATATCACCGTCAACCATAAGGCGTGGTTGAGGTAAGGTATCACCTAGGGCCATGCGGACAGACTCGTCAAAGCATTCTTGAAAACGTTCTAAATTGGCAGGATCAAGGCGTAGGCCTGCTGCTTGTTTATGCCCTCCAAATTGTACAAGGCATGACGCGCAGCGACAAAGCCCTGCATGCAGATCAAAATCATAGATGGATCGCCCTGAACCTTTGAGCATGTCCCTATCTTTACAAAGCACGATAACCGGACGGTGAAAGGCTTCCACCAGCCGCGAAGCCACAATGCCAATGACCCCTTGATGCCAATCGTCACCGGTAACCACAAGGCCCATTCGGTGCAATTGGTTTTGTGCCTCTGCAAAGGCAAGCTCGACAATCCTGTTTTCTTCTGCTCGGCGTTCGGTATTGACGCTGTCCAGTTTTTGCGCAATACGGGCTGCCTCGTCATGGGATTTAGTGCGTAAAAGGTCATAGGCCAAACGCGGATTGCCAAGGCGCCCTGCCGCATTGATGCGTGGCGCAAGGCTAAAAACAATCTGTCCTGCACTTAGGCTTGTGCCAGGGGAAAAATTACTGACCGCTTTAAGTTCTGCAATGCCCGGACGTTTTGCCTCTGTCAATTTGAGCAGGCCGTTTTTGACCAAAATGCGGTTTTGCTTGTTCAAAGGAACCATGTCCGCCAAGGTGCCAAGGGCTACCAGGTCTAGGATATCGCGCAAATCCATACGTTTGCCGCTGTGCGCTGCAAGGGCTGCATTAAGGGCCCCCATTAAAAAAAAAGCCACACCAACACCTGCAAGGTTAGGGCATGGGCACTCAGCTAGGCGAGGATTACAAATGGCATGGGCATCCGGCAACTGTTCAGGGGGCAGATGGTGGTCTGTTATGACAATGGTGTAGCCAAGTTCCTTGGCCCTTGCCACAGCTTGAACATCACTAATGCCACAGTCAACGGTAAGCAAGACAGAGCAATCAAGCTTGGCGTAATGCTCAAGCCTTTCGGTATTGATGCCATACCCTTCTGTGCACCTGTCCGGTAAATGGACTTCAGCAGGGATAGCATGAAAGGCAAGCACGTCCATGATGAGTGCGGCACCTGTGATGCCATCCACATCGTAATCACCCCAAACAAGAATGCGCTGCCCTTTTGCGATGACGTTAAGAAGTACCTGCACAGCCTCTTTTACCCCCGGGACGTGTTCCGGAGAGATGAGGTTTTTTAACAAAGGGCTGAGGAAAAAATCCATACTTGCAGGGTCATGCAAGCCGCGCTGGTGTAAAAGCTGAACGATACTTTCCGGTATGTCCAGCTGATTTGCCCATTCGGCACATGCCGGCATGGGCAAGCTTGGGCTATTTCCTTGGCGAGGTTGCCATTGCATAGCCTTAGAAGCGTTTTGGTGGTGTATACTACTGGTCATGAGGAGGTTGATCTTGAGGAGGTTGATCATGGGGAGATTGATCTTGAGGAGGTAGTTGTGGTGCCAATATTTGCTGGACATCGTCGTTAAACGCTGCAGGGATCAGCTTTTTAGAGTCCATCCAGGTGAGAAACTGTAAAGCTGTTGGGTTGTTTGGAGCAATCGTTAAGGATTCCAGCAAATGGGTAACGCATTCGTCATACGCTTGTATTTCAATGTAGGCTCTGGCAATGTTGATGTGCAGATTTTCATCGTTTTGGGTCAATTCTAAGGCGCGGCGATAATAATCTATGGCTTGATCAACCATCTTGTTTTTGCGCAGACTGATGCCAAATTCGTTAAAGAGGTGTTTGTGCTCTTCCTGAAACGTTGCTTCAAGTTTGACCAGGCGTTCAAAAATATTCTTTGCCTTGTCAGTTTCTCCACGGGTAAGGTACGTTAAGCCAATGCCAAAGTTGGCTTGCACGTTTTCTTCATCAAGGTTTAGAGCGGTGCTGTACGAGTGCTCGGCACTGAAGGTTTCATTCTTGCTGCGGTGTTTATCGCCGTCTTCAATGGATGTTTCCAGCGTTCTTATCTTAGGATACACCGATTGCATGTAAAATTCAGGCTCTGGCGAAAATTTTTGCAGCAGCTCTTCCATGGTGATGGTGCGTTTGGCCCCTGTGGGAACGTAATTGGCGTTGATGGGCTGAATGGTTATTTCGCCATCTTGTTCGCCTTCAGCAAACCAAAATACTTTTTGTACAGTTTTACGAGTGGTTGTGCCTGTGCCGACTTTACGTATTTCTTGCGAAGAAAAAAGGCCGCGGATGCGTTGTTCCTTATGCTCGCCTGCTAAGGTGTTTTGTAATGACATGGGGTGGCTCCTTCCTCAAAAGGGTAACGTCATTGGACGTGTCAAACGCTATACGGGTTGCTGCAATGAGCCTAACGGCTTGCTTTACTGCACAGTTAGCCCACATCCTGTTGGCTAGCAGGCAGACTTTTTTTCTGCCTCTCGCCTAGCACAGGCAGTTGAAAAAAGGTTGTATACGCGGCAAGCGAAGTTTTTTCTTGAAGGCATAGGACGCTTTGGTCCATGCCAAAAGCAAAACCAAGCTTAACAAAGCAGACAGCCCTTTTTTCAACTGCCTGCTATGGTGTCGCTAATAGTTTGTGCTACAGCTGCCGGATCTTGTGCCCGTGTTATGGGGCGCCCAACGACCAAAAAGTCGCTGCCGGCCGCCACAGCTTCAGCCGGAGTCATAATCCTGCGCTGATCGTCTGTACTGTTTGTGTTCAGGCGAATGCCGGGGGTCAAACATTGAATCCCAGGGCAGCGGGCTTTGATGTTTTTTGTTTCATGGCCTGAGCAAACCACACCATTTAGGCCCCATTCCAGAGCATTGCAGGCCAAATCTTCGGCAAGTGTAGAAATGTTTTTATCATACCCCGGTAAATCGCCTTGCTCCATACTGGTTAAGACGGAAATACCAAAAAGCATGGGCTTTGAGCCTCTGGTGTTTTTCTGAACTTCTTCCACCGCCCCTTTGATCATGCGCTCACCGCCTAAAATGTGCAAGGTGACCATGTCGGCACCTATCCAGCAGGCAGCCCGCACGCCACCACAGACCGTATTGGGAATGTCAAACATTTTAAGGTCAAGCATGACCTTAAATCCCATGCCTTTGATGGTTTGCACCACACGTGGCCCTTCGTAAGTAAAAAGCTCAAGGCCAATTTTTACCCATTCGGCACTGCCACGTAACGTGTTGGCCATGGAGAGGGCTTCTAAGCTGTCGGTATAATCAAGGGCAACAACAAGTTTAGCCATGTTTTTACCACCTTTCTATAATAGAAGTTACACGTTGAGGGGTTAATCTTGGCTCAAGGGTTGCGGCAAGGTAGACAGAACGCAGCGCGTCATACGCTGTGTCTACGTTATCATTGTGCACCCATGCGTCAAACCAATGGGCTTCTTGCAGTTCTGCTTGGGCTCTGGTTAAGCGCTTGGCAATGGATTCAGGGCTGTCTGTATTGCGCTTGCGCAGGCGTTTTTCCAGCTCGTCCAAGGAAGGAGGCAAGATAAAAACAAAGCGGCCTTGAGGAAAGGCAAGCCGTAATTGTGCCGCCCCTTGCACGTCAATATCAAAAAGCAGATCCTGCCCTTTTTCCAACGCTTTTTGTACAGGCAAGAGCGGCGTTCCGTACATGTTGCCAAAAACATTGGCCCATTCGGCAAAATAGCCTTGCTGGCAGCGTTCTGCAAAGGTGTGCTTGGAGATAAAGTGGTAATCTTGCCCATCAACCTCACCCGGGCGCGGATCCCTGGTTGTGCAGGATATGGAAAAACCAAACCTTGGGAATTCTTGACGTAATTTTGAGATAAGCGTGGTTTTACCCGCACCAGACGGGGCACAGACAATAAGTAGAACTCCAAAACGATCAAGCATCCTCATGCTCCATATGAAACCTCTGGCTGAGGGTATCCGGTAAAATGGCAGACAATATCACGTGGTTAGAATCCGTTACAATGATGGAACGGGTTTTGCGCCCTTGTGTGGCGTCCACGAGACGCCCTTGTGTTTTGGCATCTTCACGAAGCCTGCGCATGGGCGACGATGCAGGGTTTACAATGGACACTACCCGCGAAGCAACCACATAATTGCCAAAACCAAGGTTAATAAAACGTTCAGATTGCATGTTATTCCATGTTTTGCACTTGTTCGCGGCATTTTTCCAATTCGTTTTTAAAATCCACCACAAGGCGCGAAATTTGTGCATCTTGAATTTTATTGCCACAGGTGCTGATTTCTCGAAAGCACTCTTGCAGGGTAAAATCAAGGCGACGTCCAGCATCTTTACCAGCTTCAAGGAGATCTCGCAAACGTTCAAGGTGGGCTGAAAGACGTGTCAATTCCTCGGTAACATCCAGTTTGTCGGTTAAAATAAGTGTTTCCTGTAAAAAACGTGCGTCATCAAGCTCTAAACCCGACACGGAAAAAACATCAAGAAGACGTTCCCGCAAGGTTTGGATACGCTCTTCCTTGATGCTTGGGGCTTGCTCTTCAAGGAGTAAAACCCATTCTTCAAGCTTTATGATGCGGCTCATAAGGTCAACGCCTAAAGCTTTTCCCTCTATCATGCGAGATTCGTTCCAATCTTCAAGGGCCATGGTCAGGCCGCTGACCAAGCGTTCTTCCATGTCGTCAACAAGGTTTTCTTTTTCGCTTTGCCATAACGAACTTATGGACAAAAGTGCATTGTAATCAGGTATATATGTGTGGCCACGGCTTGCCGCCAATGTTGTAACGGCGTCCAGCATGGCAACGGCTTGGGTTTTTTGAAAATGCAGGGAATCTTGAGGATCTATTTTATGCAAGGTGAGCGAAATGTCCACGCGTCCACGGCTGGCAACTTTGCGTACAAGCCGTTCAAAGCCGGCCTCAAACGCGCGCAAATGGTGAGGAAGACGCCATTTTAAATCAAGAAAGCGGTTGTTGACGCTACGGATTTCCCAGGTTTGCGTGCCTTCAGCTTCTTCAATAACGGATCGCCCAAAACCGGTCATACTGTGTAACATGGATGCTCCTTGGCAAGTGGATAAACGCATATGTGGAATATACGCCAAGAGTTCTTTTGTGACAAGCCAAGATAGGGGTCAAGTATGAGGACAGTAATATCTGTTTTGTAAATGCAAATAATATAGCAAGTATATAGTTTAAGTTTGTTTTTTTGACAAAATAGCTGCCAAGGCTGCCGATAAAGAACAATAGCGAAACGCAAAGCCCGCTTTAAAAAGTGCCGTAGGCGTTGGGCGTTGCCCTTGAAGCAAAAGTTCATCTGCCATCTGGCCAAGCACAAGGCGCAATACTGCTGCAGGAGCAGGAAAAAAAGCAGGCCGGTGCAAGACGTGCCCCAAGGCATGGGCCATGTCCTTTGCTGTGAGCGGCGGTTCTTGTTGTGGTGCGCATAGATTGAATACGCCGCTTTGTTTGCCCTGTAATAAAAAAAGGATGGCGTTTACCGTATCATCTATATGTATCCAGGCAAAAGGCTGCCTTCCAGTGCCTGCCGCACCGCCAAGAAAAGATTTGAAAACAGGCACCATGGCTGCAAGCATTCCCCCGGGCTTGCCATTTTGAAAAGCTCCCAAAACAGGGGCCAACCGAACGATACAGCGGCGCAGGCCAAGATCTTCCACAAGGTTGGTGGCAGCTTCCCATTGACCACATGTTGTTGCTAAAAAACCTGTGCCTTGTGGCGATGTTTCGTCACACAAGGGTGCTGTAGCTGTGTCTGCCCATGCACCGTAATAGCCACATGCCGAAGCTTGGATCAAAGTATGGGGCAGGGGTTTGCCTTGGCTGTGCAAGGTTTGCAAGGCGTAGCTTAAGGCGTTACCAGCATGGGTACGGCTTTGTACAAGGGCTTTTTTGCGCGCTGTGCTCCAGCGTTTGGCCGCAATGTTTTCGCCTTGCAGGTTAATAACAGCGTCCACGCCTTCAAGAAGGGGAACAAGGTTTTTTTGCGCCTTGTGTTTGTCTTGGTTTTGTTCTTCGTGGTCTTGATCCCAAAAAGCATAGGTCACATTGGGATTTTTTGCCGATAAAGCAGGTGCATGCCGTCTACGCGTGGTCAGTGTAACAGCATGCCCTTCTTGAAGTAATAACGGCACAAGGGCTGTACCGATAAAGCCTGTGCCTCCCATGAGCAAAATATGCATAGACACCTCCCATGCGTAGTCAAAAAGCAACCCGTATGTGTTGTCATGACTATGCGCATTAACGGCGTGAAAGTCCATGAGATGTTGTGGGCTTTAACGTAAATACGTGCAGATGTTTTGCTTACTAGGTGCTAAATGTATCGATAATCATTTGAAAGAGCATTGCTGTAAAATGTATCCTTGCAGCTTTTAGCATCTATGTCTAATCTTCACCCCAAAAAAGTTCGCGCACTGCTGCATTTGGTGGTGTACCAAAACGGTTGCCCACACTAAAGGCTATAAAGGATAGAAGGCAGGTTGGAACAATGGGATGCACGCCGCCCAAGGGAATTTTGGTAATGGTCAACAGCATAAAGGTGCCCACGCCTACAAGGATAGACGCAATAGCGCCTGTAGCATTGGCTTTGCGTGAATAAAGGCCAAGCACAATGGGCCACAAAAAAACCGCTTCAAGGCCGCCAAAGGCAAAAAGGTTGATCCACACCAGCAAATCCGGCGGCTGTAGCGCTGCTAAAAAAACCAAAGTGCCCACAACAAGGGTGACCAAAAAGCTCATGCGGCGGATGGAAAGGGGTGTTAGCTTTGTGGCATCACCTTTATGTTTATAATGGATATACAAATCTTTGATAAGTGCTGCCGATACCATAAGCAGCATGGAATCCACAGTGGACATGATGGCCGCCAAAGGCCCGGCCACAAAGATACCTGCCCAAAAAGGCGAAAGAAGTTGCACGGTCAAGGTGGGCATGACAAGGTCGCCCGAGCTTAAATTGGGCGAAACTGCACGTCCAAGTGTTCCCGTAAGGTGTAAGCATAGCAATAAAAAGCCAATAATAAGCGTGCCCATGACCATGGCAGAATACATGGCTTTAGTGTCACGATAGCCAAGGCATTTAAGGGTTGTTTGCGGCAGGCCAAGGATGCCTAAACCCACAAGAATCCAAAAAGAAAACAACATGGGTTTGGGGATCGATTCGCCTTTTGCTGTTATTGGCCCGTGTGGTGTAAGGAGCCCCGGGTCAATGGCAGCCAAGGTTTTCATGGCGTTTTCCATGCCTCCTGCGGCATAAAGTACAGCCACAAGCATGACAACAGCAGCCACAATCATGACCACGCCTTGAATGGCATCGGTCAAAGCAACGGCACGAAAGCCGCCAAAGGTCGTATAAAGCACCACAGTTATGCCAAAAATGACCAAGCCGGTTTCGTAAGAATAGCCTGTAACAGCCTGAAAAACGCGAGCGCCACCAATAAATTGTGCCAGCATGGCTGCCATAAAAAACACAATCAACGCCACCGAAGAGAGCACTATCACTTTTTCGTTTTGATAACGGGCGCGTAAAAAATCTGCCAGTGTCACAGCATTGCTGCGCCTAGCCACCATGGCAAAGCGTTTGCCAAGCACTCCAAGGGTTAAAAAGGTGGTGGGCACTTGAATCATAGCCAAAAGCACCCAGCCAAGGCCAAGGGTGTAGGCAACGCCCGGCCCCCCCACAAAGCTGCTGGCGCTGGTGTAGCTGGCGATGATGCTCATGGCAAGGACAAAGCCGCCCATGGAACGGTTGCCTAAAAAGTATTCCAATAAAAAATGTTTGGAATCTTGAATGTTTGAGGAATGACGATGGGCAATGGCAGCAATGGCAATGGTTACAATAAGGTAGATGACAAGGGGCACAAAGGTATGCATGGGATCAGTCATCATGGCGCATCTCATGCTGTGTTGTTTGCGTTGCTTGCAAAGAATCAGGCGGTACGGACGCACCGTCGTTGCTGTCTGAATCGATATTGTCTAAATCAATGTGGGTAAAGGCAAAGCGAACAACCAACCATAAAATGATGGTAAGCACAGGATAGCCAAGCACACAGCTGTAAAAAAACCAGTTTGGCATGCCAAAGGTATAGCTGTACTTGGCAGGATCACCGCTACCAAGGCCAAAAGCAAATAGCGTCCACCAAAGGAAAAATACGGCATAAAGGCCAAGCGTGATCAACGCTTCGCGGTCAGCTTGCTTGTATTTTGCCTTAAGGGTGTTTTGCGGCGAAGATATAGGAGAAGTCATAACACGCCCTAGGTGATCATGTGGTGTGAAAGGGGCAAAAACGTATGTTTGTTTTTGAGGTAGTTTTTACCTTTTTTACGAATCATTAAGCCAAGATCGTAAGATACGCAAGCTCAAATCCATGCGTTGTTCTGCAAGCTCACGCACCTTTACTTTGAGTTCTTCCAAGCGTTGACGTTGCTGACGCAGTGAGAGCTGGCCCTCGATACTTGCGGCCACAACAGGCGTTTGTGTATTATCTGGCAAGCGCTTTGTCTTCATTTTTCATCCACTTACGCATTATGATGATACATTGTTCGATATTATTGTCAGCAAGTTGTAAAATATGTGTTTTGATTTCGTCAATGGTAAAGCCGGCAATTTCTTCTTCTTCATAAAGGGCGGCTTCAGCTGCGGCTTGTTCGGCAAGTTGAGCGTCAAGAACAGCTTGGCGAGCCGCTTCTTCTTGGGCTTCGTACAGGGCCAATTGTTCGTCTGCCGACGGCAAGCCTTCAAGGCCTTCAATGATTTCGCCGGATTCAACCTTTGGTCTGATCAGAGCCAGGATAACAGGGCGCACAACCAGCATGAGGAAGAGGAACACCAAAAGTGCGTTCAACATGGGCTTGCCCAAGCGTTCGGCATATTGGGCCAAAACTTCAGCTGCGTTCAAGCTTTCCGGCAATTCCACTTCACCAAAGGGCACGTTGCTCACTTCAATGGTATCGCCCCGAGCGCGGTCAAACCCTACGGCACTGCTTACCAACAGGCGGATACGCTCCATTTCTTCTGCTGTACGTGGAGTATAGACGTATTCGCCTGCCTCGTTTTTTGCGTAGGTTCCGTCAACAGCCACAGCAACGCTGATGCGGCTGATTTCGCCAACTTGGCCGATGATATTTTGTTCTTCTTTGTTGACTTCATAGTTGGTGGAGCGCGTTTCGCGAGCCCCTTCCTGGGTTGTGGTGGTGCCTGTAAGGCCGTCACCTCTAAAATTCACGTCAGGTGAGCCTGCATCTGCATTGGCTTGGCCCCTGTTTGTTTCTTCACTGGTTTGTTGAGAACGTATGACAGAAACATCGGGATCATAGATTTCACGACGGATGGTACGCTGGCTGTAATCAAGTTCGGTGTTCACCTTGGCAATAACTTTTCCTGGGCCAAGGATGGGTGTCAAAAGTTCGTCAATACGCCGTTCAAGGCCTTGTTCCACGCGTATTTTATGTTCGCGCTGGGTATTGCTGATACCTACAAGGGAATCTTCTTCAGGAAAGTATAAGGATTTACCGGTGCTGTCTGTGATGGAAATGCGGTTTTTATCAAGGCCTTCAATGGACATGGTCAACATGTTGACAACGCCTTGGACCTCTTTATTTTCCATATTGATGGAAGCGTCTTTAAGCTTTAAAACCACTGAGGCTGAAGGTTGCTGTTGTTCCTCAATAAAAAGGCTGCGCTGAGGGATAACAAGGTGCACTCTGGCGTTTTCTACATTGGGAAATTCGCTGATGGTACGCCCAAGTTCGCCCTGCAAAGCACGTTGGTAGTTGATGCGTTGTACAAAATCTGTTTGCCCAACCTGTACTTCGTCAAAAATTTCAAAGCCAATGCCGGTGCCTTTTACGGTACCTTCGCCTGCTATTTTGACACGCAGATCGTATACTTGTGTAGAGGGCACCAAAATGGTTGTGCCATTGTCGGCCAATTCATAGCCCACATTGTCAGCTTGCAAAACAGTGACAACACGGTTGGCATCCTCAGGGGTCAGATTGGTATAAAGGGGCGCGTAGTTCGGCTGGTTCACCCAGAACAAAACCCCGATAAACAGAGCGGTGACCAAAGCAGTCAACCCAACAATAACGATCCTCTGACTGTTTGATATGGCGCCCCAAAAGGAAGCCAATTTTTCTTTAAGTGCTTCAAAAAAGTTTTGCATACGAACTCTCCGCCTGACGTGTAATATCTGTCAGCTATTCAAGGGATGTGCCCTTTATGGCGATTTTTTTAGAAGGTGATACGGCTCAATTCTTTATACGCTTCAAGAACCTTGTTGCGTACAGCAGAGGTCATGTTGACGGCAAGCCCTGCTTTTTTTAACGTGATCATCAGTTCATGCACGTTTTGCGTTTCACCCGAGGCAAACGAAGTGATCATTTTAGATTTTTCCGATTGCATATCGTTGACCGTTTTTAGTGAATCGTTGAGCGTATCCTGAAAACTGGTTTCCGGAGCTTTAAATTTTGGTACAGCAGCTGCTGCTTGGTCAAAGGTTTTTTGCGCCTTAGAAAATTCCGCAAGGGCTGTGCTAAAATTCATACCTTGTATAGGGTTCATGCTCCCTCCAAACAATGACAAGAAAGGTGTTCTGTTGTACAAATACTGTTTACTAATAAGGCAACGTGCGGTGTAGATTGGGTGATGTTGCGTAGCAGATTGCCTTTTAGAGGCAGCCTGTTAGACCCTATGTCTACCTGCCGATTTCTAACGCCTTGGTGTACATGGATTTGATGGCTTCAACGGTTGTGGCGTTTGCTTCGTAGTTGCGTTGTGCTGTCATCATATTGGCCATTTCTTCCACAACATTGATGTCCGGATAGGTTACCATGCCGTCTTCGTCGGCATCAGGGTGCCCGGGCTCATACACCATTTTAGGAGGGCGATTGTCAGGTAACACATTCATGACCCGAACGCCTTTAAGTTCGCGATCCATGGCGGTTTGCATTTGTTTGCTGAACGGTGAATCCACATCAGCTGTGGAGCGGATCACGGTACGGCGCTGATAGGGGCCGCCTTCAACGGTTCTGGTTGTTTTGACATTGGCCAAGTTCATGGCCGTAACATTGATACTTGTACGATTGGCTGATAGGGCAGAAGCCCCTATATCAAAAGCAGTCATAAAGTCCATTTATTTGCTCCCGTCTTGAATAGCGGTTTGGATACCGTCAAAGTTTCCTTTGATTATTTGAGATAACGCAGTATATTGTAGGTTGTTTTTTGCCATTTTGGCCATTTCTTTATCAACATCAACGCGGTCTTGACCGTGTACAATTTTAGGCGTCACGGCCAGTTCAAGGTCTCCGCTAAAGCCATTGGGATCAAAGGCCACAGGCACGTGGCGAGGATCTGTACGCGTTAAGTTGCCGTTCATGTCAAGTCCTAAGGCTTTTTGGAGTTGGTCTTCAAACTCAAGAGTGCGCGTTTTATATTTTGGCGTGTCAACATTGGCAATGTTGCCCATGATCATGTTTTGACGCTGCAATTGCAGGTCCATAACCTTGCCCACAAGGTTGGCGTGTGAGGGAAATAGTGATTTCATGCGCTCTCCTTTTTCCACGGATTCGTGAAAATACATGTTGCTGATGCATGAGAAGCAAAACCCGTTCCAAGTGAAAATTATCTTATTTTATGGTAGGTTAGAATATGTGTGCCGTGCAAGGTGTCAATATACCGTCAAAGCCTTCAAAAGGCGGCTCAAATCAAAGCATAACAGCAGAGTATAAGGGCAAGACATACCGTTTGCCCATACGAGGAGGAGAAACGCTGGCCCAAACCTTGTGGCTTGATACTGCGCTTTTACCTCCGGCTCTTTGTTCAGGGCTTGGGCAATGCGGTGCGTGTCGGGTACAGGTTATACCAAATCAGGCTGCGCCGTTTCCTCTCCTTATTGAGGAAAATATCCTTGGGGCTTTAGCCATAGAACAAGGTTGGCGACTGGCCTGTCGCCACGCGCCTTGTGACGGGATGCAGGTGTTTATCCCGTCAGGGCAGAGCGATTGCAAAGGCACAGACGGGCAAAGTGCCGAATCTTTGCAAGGCCAAGTGCCTCAGCAAAAGCATGCACCAAGCACACTAAGTCCTCCTTACGGATTGGCTGTGGATGTGGGCACAACAAGTGTGCATTGGCGTTGTATTGATGCCAATGGCAAAAGCTTATGGCAGGGGCAATGCCTTAACCCCCAGCTTGGCGCAGGGAGCGATGTCATGTCGCGCTTGCGCATGGCGGCAAGCAGCGAAGGGCGATCACGCCTGGCCCGTCCGATACAGCGGTTGGTGCAAGAGCTTTGCAGCAGATCGCAAGGGCAGATACGAGAAGTGTGCCTGGCCGGCAATACCGCCATGACAACGCTTTTTTTGGATAAAGATTGCCAGGGGCTTTTGGCCGCGCCTTATACAGTACCAGAGGCAGGGGGGCGGCAGGCTAGCCTTGAAGGTTTGCCACCTCTTTGGCTTCCGCCGCAACCAGCGCCTTTTATTGGCGGCGATGTGGCTGCCGGCATGGCTTTTTTGTTGGATGAAAAAACGCCATACCCTTTCCTGTTGGCAGATATGGGAACCAATGGTGAATTTGTGCTGGCTTTGTCTGAAAAAAAATCTTGGCTTGCAAGCGTGCCCATGGGGCCGGCACTTGAAGGCATTGGCCTAACCTACGGCGGTGTTGCAGGGCCTGACAGCATTGTAGGTTTTACATTGGCTCCTTACGGGATCAACGCCGTACCATGGGAGGGAAAAACGCCCCTATTGCCGCGGATTAGCGGTACGGGGTATTTGTCGCTCATCAGTCTTTTGTTGCGATGTGGCGTGCTTTTGGCTGACGGGAGTTTGGCAAAAAAAAGCCCTTCTCCTCTGGCAAAGCGTATCCTTGATCAAGTACAGTACACAGCTTCAGGAGAATGGCGTTTGCCATTGCCCTTTAACGTGGCGTTACTGGCCCGTGATGTGGAAGAAATCATGAAGGTGAAGGCCGCATTTTCGTTAGCAGTAGAAGCGTTATTGCACGCAGCAGGGCTTGTGGATGAGCAAGGCAGCCTTGAAAAACCGTTACGTTGTATTTTGGCTGGAGCCCTTGGAGAACATGCCCCTGTTCAAGCCCTTGAAGTTGTAGGCTTTATCCCAAGAGGCTTCGGTGAATCATTGCAGGTTTCAGGCAATACGTCCTTACAAGGGGCAGTGCGGCTTTTACAATCTTTGAGTCTGCGCGAACGCATTATTGCGTGGAGCCGGCACTGTAAGGTGCTGCCCTTAACAGATAGGGCCGATTTTATGGAAGACTATGTACGGCATATGCATTTTGGCACCACAAGAACCTGAAAAAAGCAGATGTTTTGCCACGCAAAACACTTGCCAGCCGCGTTAGTTAGTCATACAACAAAGCCATAGACGCACTTTAGAATAAGGTCTTTTTTCAATGCATTATTGTTGCATGTCGGAATTTTTTGGCAAAGCGGAGTTGTAGACATGAGTCCTTTTCGTGATCCCAATGCGTTTGCGGCCTTACAAAGCCCCAATTATCGTTTGTACCTTTTTATGCAAATCCTTGCACATAATGGGCTATGGATGAAGCGGTTGGCATTAAGCTGGCTTGTGTATCGGCTTACGGATTCCGGATTTTGGCTTGGCGTTTCTGAGATCCTTAGCTATGGGCCTGTGTTTGTACTTGGCCTTTTTGCAGGGGCATGGCTTGATAGGCATGACCTTCGCAAAACGCTTATTGTCACGCAAACCCTTTGCCTTGTTCAGTCGTTAACGCTGGCAGGGCTGTGCCTGTGGGGGGAGCCTCAATTTTGGCAGGTGGTGTTGCTTGGCTTTTTGCTTGGCATTGTCAATGCTGTTGATTTGCCGTGCCGGCAGTCGGCTGTAGCGTTGTTGGTGGATCATGTGGGGCAGCTAAAAAGTGCTGTGGCCCTGCACTCCATGGTCTTTAATACGTCGCGCCTTATTGGGCCGTCCATTGCAGGCTTTATTATTTTTCTGGCAGGGGAAGGGGCTGTGTTTTTATTGAGCAGTCTTATGTATTTGCCGGTTATATTGGCCCTTGCCTTTAAGCTACAATTTAGGCCACGAGTTATTAAGGCCAAAAAGCAGGACGTCTTCCACGGAGTGCAAGAAGGCTTTGCCTATGTTAGCCGTGTGTTTGTGTTACGCCATATATTCATTTTGCTTGGGGTTTTTAGCGTGCTTGCCACAAGCTACTCTGTGCTTTTTCCGCTTTTCATCTCCGTATTGGAGGGCGATTCAAAGCTGCTTGGCATGCTTTTTGGTGCTGTTGGTTTTGGCGCCATTATAGCCGGTCTTGCCATAACTGTTTTAGTACCGCTGCGCGATATTCCTGTGGCCATGGTAAAAATGGCCGGCATTGCCATTCTTGGCATGACAATTTTTAGTTTTTCAACAAATGCCGTTGTTTCTATACTGGCTGCTGTGCTGCTGGGTTTTGGTTATGTTGCCATTTTTATTTGTGTAAACACAGTGGCACAAACCGTTGCGGAAGAAGACAAGCGAAGCCGTGTCATCAGCTTATACACCATGTGCGGTTCCGGCCTTGCCCCCATGGGCGGCTTTGTCTTTGGCTTTATGGCAGATATAATAGGCGCGTCATGGACCATGCTTAGCTGCGCTGCAGGATCCGCCATGATCTTGATATGGTATGCCCGTGAAGCGAAAAAAGCACGGGAAAACCTAGTAGAATTATTAAACAACCGCCAAAGCAGCTAAAAAAAACGCCGCCCTTGGTTTAAGTGCACCCATAATTACGATAAATCCTTGTCGTTTTTACACAAAAAGCCCTCTTTGCAATAGCTTGCACAGAGGGCTTTGGCGTTTTTTGACCTTAATAGCCTGCTTTTTCGAGCGTTTCTACTGTTTGGCGAACCAAACGAACGCACAGTGTGCCAAATAAAGGTTTAGCCTTTTGAAGGCCTTCAGGTGTTGAGATGTCGCATTGTAAAAGGTCGCGGCAAGTGCACGCGCCGTGTTGCGTTTTAAAATTTTGTACAAAGTCGGCAACAAGGACAGCGCATGCTTTTTTGGCTTTGCGATCGTTTAGCTGGGCTTGCCCATGCTTTAAACCCACAACAAGTACCGCGGCAGAGGCTGCGCCGCACATTTCGCCTGACCGCATCCCACCGCCAAGGCCTGTGGTTATTTTTGCCATGTCGTCTTGTGTTACGTTGTACGTTTCACAAAACACGCAGGCCACAGCCTGAGCGCAGTTAAAACCTTTAGCAAAAAGTTTTTCCGCTTGATCCATTTTGCTGCTCATGAACTGATCCTTTGTTTTGTGTGGTTGAAAGCATGGCTATGCAAAACTCACCAATTCAAAAAGCTTTTTACGCTGGCTTATGGTGATATGGTAGTACTGGTTTTGGGGAATAAAGGTATAGGGCACATTTTCAGGCCGCTGGAACAAAAATTGTGACAAGATAACCCGATTGACAGCCTGGTGCCCAATGATCATGAACGTGCCTTCACCTGCAATAAAAAGGGCGCGTCGCAAGCCCTTGGTCACGCGCTGTGTGAGCATGCTATAGCTTTCCCCTTCGGGGTACACGTAGGCATATTTATTGGCAGCACGGGCGGCATATTCTTCGGGCATGGTTTTGCGTATGGTTTGATAGGACATGGTTTCACAGATGCCGGCATTGATTTCGTCAAATTCCGGCATGGCCATGACAGTACAATTGGGGCGATCGCGCAAAAGCTGCGCTGCCATCATATGCGAGCGTATTTTTGTGGAGGTAAAAATAAAGGGTAGCTGAACTCTGGTAAAATGATCCGCCAGCTTTTTTGCCTGTTCTTGCCCTTTAAGGGTAAGGGCAGGATCACCGCCAAGGCGCCCCTCAAGATTGTATTCAGTCTGCCCATGGCGCACAAGGTAAAGGTGTTTTACCCAGTGTGATGAAACAATATCGCGGATAGCAGAATAATGGGGCAAGTCGTTGTTTGGGGTTTCTGCCAAAATACGGCTGTCCACAGCATCTACTCGTATCCAATGGCGCTCGTTTTGTACAGGCGTATAGACTTCTTCATAAAAACTGAGGCGTTTGTAAAAACCGGCAAGCGCTTCTGCCTCTGTCATATGGGCAAATTCCGGCAGGCGGGTTTTGCGCTGGATGGAGGCGTCCAAAAGCAGCAAATCCTCATTGACACATTCAATATACAAAATGGGGTGGTCGTTAAGGACACTTTCTAGCCGTTGACGCTGGGCCAAGGTGCCGTTTGTCGCGTCAATAATAGCCACATGGCCTTCACCTGCAAGCCACTGTTTGGCTCGTTCCATGTTGCGCAAAGCAATTTGGGTGCGCTGATCTAAGCCCACAGGATTATGGGGATTAAAAAAATCCGGTGACGCGCTTTGAGTTTGCAACATGCTGCGGCGTAACATGCCGTTGTTGTATACGGCTGAAAGAATCCCTTGTTGGTCAAGCCCAGAGCAGATCCTTTTGGCAAGCGTGCTTTTGCCTCTGGCAGGTAAGCCCACCATGGCGACGTAGAGTTTTTTCATTCTTTGTGTTGGGTTGAGGTTTTTCTGCGAACACCAATAACGTTGGGCAAAGGCAGCTCAGGATTGCCACGGGAAAAAAAGTCCGCAGGATGATACCCTGTCCAGGTATGTTGCAAGCTTTTAGTGTTTAGAAAAAGCGTTGCGGGACTCCCCCCTTCCACATACATGACTGTTCTAATGTCTATAGGAATATCAAGGAGCAAGTTGCCAAAGGCATGAACAGTTAAAGGCTCATGGCAATGTATGAACAGAATATGTCCTTGTCCATCAACGCCCACTGCAGCGATGGAATGCGTGGGGCCCGTTGGCTGCCACAGGTTTTTGCGAGCAGAACTGATCAGCCTATAATTTTGTACAACCATGGAGTATTGGGGCAGCAGAGCCTCCCAAGGATCTGTTGTGCGGTCAAGTAAGGAAACTTGGGGCAGGGGTGCTTCGGGCGTTTTGGCGTTGTCTTTTGGTTCTGCCATAAAAAATGCGCCAAAAAGCCTGACCACCCTTGGGTTGTTGAGGTGATCGCCTGTTTGCAAATAGCCTGTGTTTGTTTTGCCATCTTCTAGGTACATGCCAGCATTTGTTGCAGCCACAAGGTCGTATTGGCGAGCCCATTCTTTTAACGAGCGTTTATCACCCGTGCCTTTTTCTACGGGCAAAGCCGCAGGGTTACTTCCTGCATGGATGCTGAAGCTAAAAAAGTTTGGGTCAAAACGCAGGATAACGATTTCTATGGTAGGTTTGGTTGCAGAGGTGCCGGCAAAAAAACGTCCCAATTCAAGGCCGTGCTCGATTTTTTCCCATGAGGGCACAGTAGGTTCAGAATGCAACAAAAAAGGGAGCGTAGGCTTTGGCAGATTTTGAGTAGGCTCAGTTGCCGTGTTTCTTTGCTCCAAGATTGCCTGCATGGCTTGTCCTGCATGGCTTTGCTCGTGCAATACGATGCTTATTACCATGACAAGAAAGAATAAAAGCATTCGACAAGGCCCCCTTCGCAAGGGGAACAAAGTGCCCTGAACATATACAAGGGCAAGGTGCAACAAGGATGCTTTCATATATATATAACGTGTTGAAATGGTTTTACAAAAGTTTCGTACGGTTCGGTTAAGGACGCTCTTGCTTTTGTATTGAAAGAAAAAGTTTTTCCAACACACGATCAAATGGTAAAAGATTGCCCGACAATTGGCAATACGTGCGCATGATAATTCTTGAAAAACCCATGTGTCTGGCATAGTTCTGGCATAATTCTGGCATGAAAAGGAAGGGCAAATCATTCTGGCATCTATTTTGCTTTGTACATAAACAGAATGAAGAAGGGAAAGAATGACCACCGGAGGAATCTGTGAGCCATACAACACCAATAAACCTCTCAGATACATATCCAGATAGCACCGTGCCATGCTGCGTAGAACCCTATGCCAAGACAGATTCGGCAGATTCTGCCGCTGTATGGATAGACGCCATGGATTGTTTTTTGGAAAGCGTTGAGCCTGAAATAGACAGCCTTGAGGAACGCCTTGAAGACTTGAAAGAAACAGCAGCAAACGAGCTGAATCTTTTGGTGCATCAACATGCCGAATTGCCTGAAAAAAAGGTGGTCTTTGCGTTAGAAGCTGACGGAAGCTTGCTTTTGACCCAGCCGGAAAGTTTTTGCCGTGAAAATGCAGAAAAAATGGGCCAAGAGCCTGTAAAGGTAGATCCTAAAGTTGAAGGCCTTATACAAAAACTAGCCGTAGAATCAGCTTTGTTACGCTGCGTTGAAGCATTACAAGAGGTCAGCCTTTTACTTCGGCAGGTTCGTTCCGGACAAGCACAGCCTGTTAAGGTTGCTTATCCTCCGTACCAAGTCAGCCTTAAAGGTTCCCTGTCTCATTTTTTCATTCCTAAAAAATAAGCTACAAAAAGGTTTGACTCTCGTCCGTGTCATCCGCAGTTTCTGTATGTTCCAACTGTTTTTGCGGTAGCATGACCTTATGATGAATGGCCCAAAACCGCATGGCAATGGTGGAAAAACAGCAGATATTGGTAGCAAGGATGGCATCCGCCGTAAATTCCATAGTAAAGTAATATAAGATGCTCCCCACAATACAGCAGGTGGAATAGATTTCCGTGCGTACCAACACCAGCGGAATACGCCTGACAAGGACATCGCGTCCCATACTCCCACCTGTTGCCGTAATGATCCCCATAAGAATGACCAAATAAAGATTTGCCTTTGGATGGGCATAGGCTAGGCCGGCCCCTGTGGCTACAAACGCGCCAAGGCCTATGGCATCAAAGAACACAATCCAGCTGTTCATGCGTTGCACCGTCTTTGCAAAACGAAAAGACACTAAAGCAGCTGCAAGACAAAGCAGTACATAGATGGGATCTTGTAATGAAGCCGGTGGAATATTGCCAAGCAAGACGTCGCGGATCATGCCGCCACCCGTGGCTGTTAAGACAGCAAGAACAATAACCCCAAAAAGATCAAGCCCGTACAGCATGGCGGTAAGCGCGCCGGACATGGCAAAAGCAATGGTTCCTACAATATCGAATACGAGCATCAGTGTAGCTGTCATGCCTTCCTCCTGTAAAATCCAAACAGATACGAGAGTACAGATTTTGTGCCACGACTTGCCCAAATGAGCAAGCTGTGTTCATATCTTCACAAGGTGCAAAAACAGTTATATGCTAAAATAACAAGGCTTTATTGGAAAAATAAAAAGAAAATATTTTGATCGTATTTACAAGATAGAATAGGTAGGCAGCCATCCGAGCATGTAGGCATGCTCGGATGATTTAGATGAAAGACAAACCGTTGAGGATGCTTGAGCACCGCAAAGGCTGTGTTTTAATAGCGATAATGGTTGGGCTTATAGGGGCCCTCAGGGGCAACGCCAATATAGGCAGCTTGTTCTGCTGTTAAGCTGGTCAGCTTCACGCCAAGGCGGCTAAGGTGCAAACGGGCCACTTCTTCATCCAGCTTTTTGGGCAAGGTGTGTACGTTTGTGGCTAAATTTGCTGTGGCAAGTTCAATTTGGGCCAAAACCTGGTTGGTAAAGCTGTTGGACATGACAAAGCTTGGGTGGCCTGTGGCGCAGCCAAGGTTTACAAGGCGTCCTTCTGCCAAAACAATAAGGGCACGGCCGTTTGGCAGGATCCATTTGTCCACTTGGGGTTTGACCGTGATTTTGCGGCAATCGGAATTGTTTTCAAGCCAGGTCATTTCGATTTCGTTGTCAAAATGGCCGATATTGCAAATAATGGCCTCATCCTTCATGCCCTGCATGTGCGCGCCTGTAATAACATGGTAATTGCCGGTGCAGGTTACAAAAATATCTGCTTCTGCAAGGGCTTCTTCCATGGTGGTGACTTCATAGCCTTCCATGGCAGCTTGCAGGGCGCAAATGGGGTCGATTTCTGTAACCAAAACACGCGCGCCAAAACCGCGCATGGACTGAGCACAGCCCTTGCCCACATCGCCGTACCCTGCCACAAGCACAACCTTGCCTGCTACCATGATATCCGTGGCGCGTTTGATGCCGTCAGCCAAGGATTCACGGCAACCATAAAGGTTGTCAAATTTGGATTTGGTCACAGAGTCATTGACGTTGATGGCAGGGAAAAGAAGTTTGCCTTCCTCCGCCAATTGATACAGGCGATGCACGCCTGTGGTGGTTTCTTCAGATACGCCGCGCACTTTTTTTGCCACAGTACCCCAATGCCCGGGTTTTGTGTTGTAGGCTAAGGCCAAACGATCCATAATGATTTGCAATTCTTTCACGTCATATTCTTGTTGGAGCAAGGACGGAGTGGCTTCTACTTCCACACCTTTGTGGATCATAAGTGTGGCATCGCCGCCATCATCCACAATAAGGTCTGGCCCTGAACCGTCAGGCCAGGTGAGGGCCATTTCTGTACACCACCAGTATTCTTCTAAAGTTTCCCCTTTCCAAGCATACACGTTGGCAAGGCCAAGGTCAGCAATGGCAGCAGCTGCATGGTCTTGGGTAGAAAAAATGTTGCACGAGGCCCAGCGCAAATCAGCACCAAGTTCATACAAAGCTTTGATGAGCATGGCTGTTTGAATGGTCATGTGCAGTGAACCTGTGATTTTTAACCCTTTTAAAGGCTTTGTATCACGGTAGCGGCGGATGGTTTCCATAAGGCCCGGCATTTCTCGCTCAGAAAGCTGCATTTCCATTTTGCCAAATTCAGCAAGGCTCATGTCAGCCACCTTATACGGTAAACTAAGGTCAAGGGGCACGGCGCGCTCGGGATTGGTCATGATATTCTCCTAAAATTATGGTTTTATAGCACAAGTTATAGCCAAGGACAGTCCTTGTTCAACAGGGTGCAACTTTGTTTGTGATACAACAAAGCCGCTTGCAGTAAGCAAATCTGCCATCGTATCCGTAGCAAAACCCAGCCAATGATCGCCATAGTCTGTACGCATACGCTCGTTATTGTGTTTGTCAAAATCAGTAATGATCAAGGACCCTTGTGGTTTAAGGGAGCGATACACCTCCAAAAGGGCTTTTTCAGGGG
Organism: uncultured Desulfovibrionaceae bacterium; assembly: GCA_964370375.1. Classification (GTDB taxonomy): domain Bacteria; phylum Desulfobacterota; class Desulfovibrionia; order Desulfovibrionales; family Desulfovibrionaceae; genus CAYJIX01. Next base: position 39,005 of record CAYJIX010000012.1, read on the forward strand.
AGGACACATGGTGCATCACCATATTGATACAGGCAAAATCCACCTCTTCATTGCGTAAGGGCAAATGATCAAGGTCCCCAATCCTTAAGGAAACAGTGTCAGCATGTTCGGCAAAGCGGCGGCGCGACAGCTCTAACATGCGCGGTGATGCATCCACCCCAATGAGCAGCTCCACATTTGGACGCAACCGCTCAAGTACCGTGCCTGTACCGCAACCAAGGTCTGCAGCTACCTTGCAAGGCTTTGGCATGGCTTCAAGTACAGCAGTGCCAAGGTCAAAACCTCCAAGGATTTCATGGCTCAAACTGTCCCAATGGTCTGCAATGTTATTGAAAAACTGGCGGGTTTTTACGGCCCTGTCTTCAAGGATACTTGCAGCCATGGTCATGTCCTTTTGCGCGATATCGTCCACCGTGAAAAAAGGTTCCAAGGTTTTAAGCAGGGCGTTGTTGTGTTGCTCTTGCCTTGCTGTATAAAAAACCCATAAACCGTCACGCCTTGAACGCACAAGGTTTGCTTCTGCAAGGATTTTTAAATGCCGTGAAACTCTGGACTGGCCCATTTCCAAAATAGTGACCAATTCATTGACGGACAGCTCATAACGCATGAGCACACGAATAAGCCGCAAGCGTGTAGCATCTGAAAGGGCTTTTAATGTTTGCAGTAATATTGCCATGACTATCCAAAAAAACGTGCGTACTGCATGCAGAACAAGGCATGAAACGCTTGGTAAACTCATATATTGATTTTTCTTGATTCATATATCAATTTTTTTAGATATAGTCAAGGGCTTTTAGGCGGTCAGGCGTTTGCGCTGCCAGGGTTTTGCCGTGCCGCTGTACGTTGTGGCCGGCGTTCTGCATGTTTTGTTTTCATAAAAAAACCTAATAAAAAGCAAAACGTGCCAACAGCATCAAGGCGTCGGCACGTTGTAATGTTTTTTTGTTTTTGCTTTCTTATTCAAAAAGGCCCGGAATTTCAAAATAAATGGAGAAGCTTTCGTCATAGCCGTCGTTGGTGTAGCGGCCTATAAAGCGGTAACATTGATCATTGTAGACAAGGTCAATACTTTGGTCATAGGTTTCGCCAAAGCCGCTACCTTCGCGCAAATCTCGATAGTCAGAAATGTTGACGCTCCAATTGGAGTTAAGGTTGAGCGTAAGGTGGTTTTGCAACAGGTGTACGGGCCTTGCTAGGTGAATATTTCGTGGATCGTCATAATGAACACGGTTGATGTAGTCGTAATTTTCGTCACGGAAGCTAAGACCGGTTCTCCATTTACCCCATTTGGGCACAGTAAAGGTTAAGGTGTGATCGTAGCGCGTGATATCACCTGTATGGGGCGAAATAAAGAGCTTGCTGTCGTAGCTCATCCATGGGGTAAAAAATATTTCAAGGTCAGAAAGGACATCAAAAAAAGGTTTGCGGGGGTATTCATCCAATAAGGTGTTACGGTTTGCCTCGGTAAAGCTGTAGCCAGAGGCCAAACGCCAACGCACAATGTCCACATAATCATAGGCCACTTGTAAGGGGACTTGGCTATTTTCTACCTTTTCAGCATTCGGATTTTCAGGCGATGCCGTTTGTGTGTTGTTTTCGGTTTTTGGTGCAGGGACAACACGAGCTTGTTTGCGAGTGATGGTGTTGGTGATGGAATAGGTCAGCTCATTCGTGCGTAAAAGCCGATCGTCGGTGATATAATAGGGGTTGTCTTCCTGATCCACAAAGGAGGTATAGCTGTATTGAATACGTGGCTGGATTTCGTGGCGATACGCTACGGTTTCTTTTGCGCCGACAGTGGGCTTGCGTTCTGCCAGCGTTTCGGCGTTGCCATTAACGTTCCAAACTTTACTAAGCTGGGTATAGCCTTGGATGTTAAATTCGGGGATAGTGCGCGTGGTGCTGTCCTGATCGCTCCCTTGGGCGGTGCTTATGATGCTGTTATCAGACGAGCGTTCATTGGTATAATAGGTTTGACGAAGGCCCGCACTGGCAATGACTGAGGCAAAGCCAAAATCCATGGGTAAGGAAATTTTGGGATAGATTTCTGAACGCAAACCGGATGTGCCACTTTGACGGTACATATATGCTGATGAGGCTTGCGCTTCAAATTCAAGGGGGAGGTTTTCAAAAATCCGCCCTTTGTACCAATAGGCGCTCAAATTGGGGAGCTGTTGCACCAAGGTGTCTGTTGAGGACGAGGCATTGCCATGGCCAAGAAACATGTTTTGCTCGTAACGAAGTGATGCAGCAACGCCAAACCGCTCCCAATCTTTATAGACTAAAACTTCGCTGATTCTGTTAAGGCCTTCTTCTTGTAAGTCCCTACCAAACATGGCAAAAAGTTCATCTTGCGACGTTTCAAAGCCAAGGGGCCCGTCGTTGAACTCTTGCAAATAGTCTTGGTCTGAAACATAATCAAGGTTTGCGCGATACCGCCAGCCTGTGGTGCCAATGTGCCCGTCAGACATACCGCGGAGCCAAAAGCGTTCGTTATTGGTGCGAAGATAGCCCTCGTTATAAAAACTGTTAGCACCTTGGGTTGTAATGGTATTGCGGTCGTAGATACCGCTAAAGGTCAATGATGTTTTGTCTGTAGTAAAGGGATGTGAGCGATACTGAACCCCAACAAGAGGGCCTACTTCAGACATGAAGCCTGCGTAAAAGGTCATGTCGCGGCTTTCATCCATGGCCCAAAAGTAGGGCTGAGTATAGTAGACGCCAAGCTTGGTGCTATAGCCGTAATCGGGCTTTAAAAAACCTGATTGGCGCGTGGTTTTAGCCGGTAAAATCAAATAAGGTGAGTACATAACAGGCTGATTTTTGATCAACACGCTTGAGTGGGACAGTTGGGCATAGCCGTCTATCTCTACCACAATCTCATCGGCACGAACAGCCCAGTCAGGGTCTTCACCATCACAGGTGGTGATTTTTGCGTTTTCAAAACTATAGCGATCGCCCCAATGTTTGGTCATAAGATCGCCTGACATGTACATATGTGGCCCTTCAATAAAAACATGCCCATTGACAAGCCAGCCGGTTCTGGTTGTCAGGTCAAATTCGGCCTCATCGGCTGTTAAATCGTCGCGGCCCATGCGCACAAATACGTTTCCCTTTAAAAACACCCAATTGGTGTCAACGTACAAACGTGCAAAGTCTGCTTTTAAAATATCTTTTCCGCGTCGTAAAAGAACGCCGCCTTCAGCTTCGACAATGGTGTTGTTGCCAAGGCTTGAAAGTTTATCAGCCTCTAGCGACCATTGTTCGGCATCCTCAATGGGTACCATTAAGCGGTTTGTTTCTGCCATTGCATGGTGCGTTGGAAGTGCAAGCATACATACTATAAAACAACATATACTCAAAAGCAGATGCAAAGGGGATGCTTGGGGGGTCTTGTTTGGGGCTTTTTGCCAAAAGTACATGCGCGTGAGCATAATGTTTATATCCTGCTTGCTTTGCTTGGATAATTTATATAACAAGGCTGGGTAGTGACTCTTGTTGGGATTTATGGAATGATATTTACATGCGTTTTTAACATATTCTAAAAATAAACAAAAGACCTGAATGGCACAAAAGTAAAAATTCATGGAAAGCTCTTATCTTCGTGTTTTTATTCATGAAAAAGCCTTGCGCTCTAATATTCAATGGCTCAAGTCGCGGCACGGTGCGTTATTGCCTGTCATAAAGGCTGATGCTTATGGGCACGGTTTATGTAACGTGGCTGAAATTTTACAACACGAAGGCATTGAACATATGGCCACAGGTACCGTGCATGAGGCTGTACTTTTGCGCCAACATGGCATTGGCGGACAGCTCGTGGCGTTGCTTGGAGCCATGACGCCTTGTGAAGCCACCTTGGCTGCTCACTATAACATAACGGTGCTTGTGCACGATGAAGTGTCGTTACAGCTTGCTGCTGCTTGCCATAAACCTTTGCAAGTGGCGATAAAAATCAATACAGGCATGGAACGCCTTGGCTTTTCACCTGAAAAGGTAAGCGAGCTTGTGGATGTGTTGCTCTCTTATCCTTATCTGCAACCGTACCTTGTGCTGTCGCATTTAGCCTCAGCAGACAATCCTGACAAAGATGCCTATACCCACATGCAGATAGAGCGTTTTTATAACGCCGCTGTTTTTTTGCGGCAAACATGGCCTTTTTTGCGCACCTCGCTTGGCAATTCGGCAGGAAGCTTACGTTTTTCAGGGCATGCAGGAGATCTGGCACGGCCTGGCATCAGCCTTTACGGTGTGAACCCTTTACAAGGAACTGCCGAGGCGTTTCTTGGCAATGGGCTTGTTCCTGTTATGGAGGTGCAAGCGCCTGTTTTGGCAATACGCAGCCTTGAAAAAGGGCAAGCCCTTGGTTATGGCTGTAGTTTTGTGGCGCCGTATGCTTGTCAGATAGCTGTTATTGGTGCAGGGTATGCTGACGGTTTGCATCGCGCGCTTTCAAATGGCGGCAGGGCAGAGGAGAATAGTGCTGTTGTACTGCATAAAAAAAGGGCTCCCTTACGCGGACGTGTGTGCATGCAGATGTGTATGGCGGAATGTTCTTCCATACACAATGTGCGCGTTGGCGATATGGCGCATATCTTGGGTGGCGGTTGTGATAACGCCATTACTGCCGATGATGTGGCTGCTTGGGCCGGCACCATTGCTTATGAAGTGCTGTGCGGATTGGGCAAGGGGGCACGCAGCTTTGTCTAAATGTTTTGTTTGAAGGTTCTTTTTTTACCAGACGCCCCTGCAAAAAGGTATTTTTTGCCGATTTTGCGTTGGCAAATATTTTGCAATACAGAGTCAAACGCCAAATATGGAGGCGATAATGAACATTCGTTCCGATTATCTAGAGATACTACGCCAACAGCAGCAGCAGAATGTTTCCACGACAGGAAAATCTGTTTCTGACGCGTTTGGAAAGATGTTCACGGATGAAATGGAAAGTCAAAATCCTGCTGTTACAGGTCACGCAGTGCCCACGCCCTCAGCAGGCATTGACCCCATGCTGCTTGGCATGGTGGAAGCTCCACAAGCAAGCTCCACTGTGGATGAAACAGCATTGCAAGATTTGGCAGGGCAAGCTGAAGAGCTTTTAGGTGGCTGGGATACCTATGCCCAGACCCTGCTCTCTGGATCAAACCGTGACGCTTGGAACCAGTTGGCCGGCATGGATGCCTCCCTAAAACAGCTCCGATCGGGGCTAGACCAATTGGAAAGCGCTGATAAAGGCGGACTTGAAGCTGTAGTCAACGAGCTGGAAGTGCTTGCTGCAACAGAAAACTTCAAGTTCAATCGTGGGGATTATCTGTAAAAAAGATCAATACCCAATATCAGCGTTAACAGGCTGTTGAAAAACCCTCAACACAGACCCTTAGTGGAGGTTTGTGTTGGGGGTTTTTTATGACACTTGCAAATCCGTACGGCGAAAAGCAAAAACCGCCATGCTTGGCACGGCGGTTTTGAACGGAAGGAACATGAACACGAGGATACTACAAATATCTTTAATGAGAGTCCTGCATAATTATTTTCACTTCTATTTTTGTGATTTTGCAGTAGATTTGTATTTGTTTGAAAATTTACTGATGCAGGACAAAAGGCACAAAAATCAATCAGTTAACGGTGAAGCAAAGCTCCGCCTATTCTTGATTTTAGTCTTGCTTAAAAGCAAAGCTTTTTAGCAAGACTTATAAGGCTTCGCGTTGTTTGATCGCATTGACTTTTGTCAACGCTCCAAAATACTCCGCACAATAAATTGTGCAGGAGTCTTTTAATGGGCGTTACGATGCACAGATTCGCTGTCACTGGCATCAGGCTCAAGATTGTAACCCATTTCAGATGCCATTTGTTGAAGAGGTGTTATGTTTCCGGTGATCTTCATGATATTGAGCAAGGTTTCTGCGCCTAACTTTGCACCTGCATCATAGGGATTGACCTCACGCAGTAGGGTTGAATAGGGTTTACCCACAGCTTGGGCAATGGCTTTTGCGCCTAAGGGACTTTCCAAAACCAGATCATGTACTGTGTTGATAAAGGGATTCGACATGTTTTCCTCCTAACAGTGAATAATACACCATTATGCATGATGACATGGGCCTGTTGAACATAGGTCAGGCCAAACAATATGAACAACCAAAGCTGTTCTCATCAATTGAGTTGACGCGAGGCAGAGGCGTCTTCACGAGCATCAGGCTTAAGGTTGTAACCCATTTCAGATGCCATTTGCTTGAGCGGTGTCACGTTGCCTGTAATCTTCATAATGTTGAGCAAGGTTTCTGCGCCTAACTTTGCACCTGCATCGTAAGGATTGACCTCGCGAAGTAGGGTTGAATAAGGTTTACCAACTGCCTGGGCAATGGCTTTTGCACCTAAGGGACTTTCCAAAACCAGATCATGTACTGTGTTGATGAAGGGATTAGACATGGTTTTCCTCCTGCTTAAAAGTGAATGTTGAACCGTCACGTGATGTCCTGTGATTTTGTTATAGGTTGACTTATAAATTTTTGCAACATAAAAATTTATAAAAAGCGTTATAATTGTATTATTTTTTTTAGATTATCCATTTTCTAATATCTATTTATAAACATTATGGGCCGTTAGCTACGCCTAAAGCTGCATGGTAAAAATTGTTTGACCATACAAGATGGCAAACGCACTTACCGTGATGCAGGTAAGGCTCAAACATCACAAGATATAATGTAGTATCTTGATATTATTTGATTTGTATGAGAATAATAGGCTGCTTGTAGGGAAAATTGCTGCGCGGCATTGCGTTGTCTGGTTATGACCAGTTGCCATAATACAGCTTGGAAGGGAATTGTGAGCAGATGACGTTTGGTGCTACGCGTTGCTCTCGATTTGCGTAATTGCTCGTGCCTCGCAAACGCAAACGCCT
>CAYJIX010000013.1:0-45061 GCA_964370375.1 uncultured Desulfovibrionaceae bacterium
AACGCCGGCCTGTCACGCCGGAGGCCGAGGGTTCAAGTCCCTTCCGCTCCGCCATATTTTTAGGGCTTACGAGAAATCGTAAGCCCTTTTTTTATGGCCTGTGAGCAAGGTGTTTTTTCTTTCTGCCCCTTTTTTGGAGAGAGCCATCCTTCTTTGGGTGAAGAGAATCCGATTTTTCACGGGTCTTTACTAAAGACAGAGGCACTAAGGCCCGGCATGTGCTTTCCAACGATAAAAATGTTTATTGCCTAAAGAGCCTTCAAACATCAGCAGGCTTCAGCACTTTTTTCTCTAACAGCAAAGCACGCGAACACGGTATCGGCAATTCTCAAAACTCTTAAAGCCATATACTTTCTTTGGGTTTGCACCCGTTTTGAGAGAAAGCCCACTTTTTTGCTTTTCATGCGCCACGACAGGATTTGAATTTTCCCTTTTTCTTGCTTGCACTTACATGTAAAACATACAGAAAAAATCTAAATTTGCAAAAAAAACCTTGACGTCGTAATCTTGGTTGTGTAAATACATCTTCTGCGCTATCGCTTTTACGCGATGCCGAACCTGCGTCCCCATCGTCTAGCTGGCCCAGGACATCGGCCTTTCACGCCGACGACAGGGGTTCAAATCCCCTTGGGGACGCCAAATTTCAAGCCCTTACGATACTCGTAAGGGCTTTTTACTTTATAGAACAAACCTCACCCCTACTCCACACATTTTTATATGCTACTGAAGTCCATTCGACTCTTTCAGCCGAGGCCCTCTATCCCCCCCTACCCAAACTCCTCAGGGATGGGCAAGCCGCTGTCAAAAAGAAGCTGTATAAACGCTTGTGATATATGCCCTATCTTTTTTCCTTCCACATAGGATAAAAAGTAATCCACGTACAATTGCATTTCTTTAACATGCAGCTGGATGATTTTTTCCGCATCCACTTCGTCTTCTACCGCATGTTTTGGCAGAACCGTAATGCCGCAATCGTTCATGATCAATTTTTTGGTGGCTTCCATGCTGCCAACCGTCATAATCACGGGCTTGCTTTCTGTGCCTGCATGATTTTTTAACCAGGTTGCAATTTTATTTTCCAGCCTTGTTCCGCGTTCTCGCATGATAAAATTGGCATTGACCAGGTCATTGGCCGTAACAAAATCGTTCTGCGCAAGGTAGAAGTTTTTACCGCACACAACCACAAGGGGTTCTCGGTGTAAAAAATGGCGACTCAGCTTAGGATGGATAGACGACGAGCCTGCAAAGCCTAGCTCCACATGGCCTTGCAGGATTTTTTCTGCAATATTATGGGAATTGTCCACTTCAAGATTTACGTGAACATCCGGATATCGTTTATGAAACAAGGCAATAAAGCGCGGTAAAAAGTATATACCCATTATATATGTTGCGCCAATATTCAGCGTTCCCGTAAGCTTTTTTGAAATATATTGGAATTCATTTTGTATGCTATGGACAAGGTCAAAGAGCTTTTTTGTATACGCATGCAAAACTTCACCTTCAGGCGTTAAACATATACGCCGTGACGAACGATCAAAAAGCACAACGCCTAGGGAATGTTCAAGGGATTGGACCTGCATGCTAACAGCAGGTTGAGATAAAAACAAAGCGCGAGCAGCCTCGGTAAAGCTTTTTTTCTCTGCAATTTGGTGAAAGGTTTTAAGGTGCGTAAAGTTCATCTGATCCCCTTATTCGCATAAGCTTTAACTCACACGTTAAGGCTGCTTGTTTTTGAAAATCCGCCCCTGCTATGCAATTGGCGTCTGTTTGGTTGGCATAAACTGCCTCTTCCACACCCTCGTAGCCTGTTAAAAAAGCACGTGTCAAAAAAGCGTGATGCAATCCTTAGTATTCCATTTTTTTACAGGCTGTTCAAAAAGTGCTCTCCCCATACGAGGCTTCATTTTGGGTAGGCTACTAACATACGGCCTTCAACTCTAATACATATTCCTTATGATTCGTATCACTTTTATTGATTAGTGTTTTCTAGCAATTTTTTTTATTTGTATATTCTACAGATACAAAGGTTTCATATAGCATAACAACACTTTTTAGTAAAAGTAGACAGCATGTCCTATAATTGCACTTTTGACGCACAAGACCATGCCCTAGTTGAGCTCGTGCGCTCTTTTACTAAAGCTCGCACGACAGACGAGTCAGACCCACAATTTGACTCTATCTCTCACCCCCATGGCATTATTGAGCTCACATCCAGCCACTCCATGCGCATCGCCCACGCGCTTATTATCCTTTTGAACAGCTTGACTATGGATGACGCGCAAAAAAGGCTCCTTGCCCTGCGCAGGCTCTATGACGAGGTCATGCAATGTGGGAGTCTCAAGCTTCGCCATAATAGCGGACGCGTTCTGATTGAGCTCATGAAGGATATTATCCGCTGCTCTGATGAAGAACGCAGTCTACAACTGGCGCATGACTTTCATGCCGCTGCCAGAGGACTTCCTCGTACTGTACGATATTTATTGGACAGGTACAACCTCTTGGAAATGCCGGAAGAATGGAACCAGCAAGCCTTTGACCACCATGTGCACGACGCGCACACAAAGGGTCGCAAAACACCAACGCATCTTGTTATGGACGCTTGGATCAAAGGCATCCGCTTTTTGACGGTTCTGTATTACAACAAAATCACAAAAGAAGCTGTGGACGAGCTTTTACAAGCTGCGCGAATCATGGGCATCACTGTACGGGTGGGCATAGAATTTCGCGCCGCATACAGGGGGAGCTTTATCCATATTATATGGTCACCATTAGAGCATGAAGACCCTGAACAATTTGCCATGCTCATTGACCAGCCAGCGGTGCAGGCACTTTTTGCAGATTATGAAGCTGCAACAGTATGGCGAAGGCAGCATCTTCTTGCCTTGCTCGCAGAATGGAACACTAAACATCGCCATGCCATGGCTATGGCCCATGGTATTGCACCGCCGCCCCCAATTACTGAACAAGAGCTTCTGGCGTTCATAGGGGAGCGAACTCCCATATTGTTGCATTTGGCTGAAGGCATCAAACAAAACATCTTGGCGCATGGCTGTGAAGAGGAAAGGCCCATGCTTGCTTCGATAACCGCAGCTGAAATCATGCAACGCTGGCTCGGGCATGATGTGAATCCTCATATCATTTTCCCCAAAACTCCGCACGCTTCCATGCCTGAAGTGTTATTGCGTAGCCCGGAAGAGCTTATCAAGCAGCTTTCACTGTTACCAACAGCGCAAATCATTTTGCAGCTCACACATTTAACAGAAGCAGATGTGCTGGAATTACTTTGGAGGGCCAAAGGAAGCATCACACACCTTGAACTGTTCAATGTAAAAGATTGGGCCGACGGGCACCTTGGGCATATTCAAGAAATCAACACCCTACAACGAACCATCAATGACGGGAGCACGCCTGAATTAAAGCATCTTGTGCAAACGATCATTGCAAAACATACCAATACGGACGAAAATCAATCTGTTCATGATCAAGAACGCAGCGCATGTTTTTTAGAAATACAGCGCAATATTGTTGCGTTGCAGCGAATGTATTCGCTTTCACGGTTAAAATCACGCTTAGGTACAGATTCATCAAGCCATGCCTACCGCTCGTATGGCATGGGCCTTGCTTTTATCGAAACATTACCCCCAAAAGCCAAACAAATAGCCAAGCGCAAAGAAAACGGCCGACTTATTTTGCCCATATTTACAGAGGTTTACAAATTTATACATATACACACCCTGCCTTCTGATCAGCACAATAATGGCCTTTCCTTTACAAAAACACGAAAAGAAACAGGTTGGGCCCTTGAAAAAAGCACCACAACGGTTAGCGAACAGGGCAACCTTGTGACACTTGGCGGCATTGCAAGCGCAGAACAGCAGGCACTCATTGATAGCGACAGCATCTCAAAATGTGGATATGCCAAGAACTTGCAGGACAAAAAAGACGCTAACATGGCTTTTTTGCATAGAAAATTTGCCTATCTCAACAGCAATGTCGTAAACACGCTAAAAATCATAGCAGGCTTTTTGCCCGCGCAATTGGCCTTCATGTACACGGACGCCTGGTGGTTTCTTGTCTATTTTGGGGCGCTTATATGGTTTTTTATTACCGGTGCGCGCAATATCGTTCAAGCAACGTTAAGTGCAGGTGGCGTTCGTAAACGCCTGCTTATTTCATGGAAACGCTGTGTGGATTGGGGGCGGGTTTCCGATTCGCTATTGTATACCGGATTTTCAGTACTGTTGCTGGAAGTTATTGTGCGTGTATGGCTTATCGAAAAAACCCTGAACCTCAATGTAGCCAATAGTGCGCTTCTCATCTATTTTATTATGGCAGCCGTGAATGGCTGTTATATTGCCTCACATAATATTTTTCGTGGATTCCCTCGCCAAGCTGTTGTGGGGAACCTTTTTAGAAGTATTTTGGCTGTTCCTGTGGCTTTTGTTTTTGGCGAAATCCTGCTTATGGTGTCAACATTGAGCGGCACTGCAAATCCCGAGCTTATTGTACAAACATGTGCTGCCATCACCTCAAAATGTGCTTCTGATACGGTGGCAGCCGTTATTGAAGGCTTTGCTGATAAAAACAAGTACATCTCCTTACGGCGCTGGGATTATACAACAAAATTTGCGCAAATATATCAGAATTTTTCGCGGCAAGAACTGCTTTTTGCCAAGAAAAACATTTTGGATTACAGCGATACTCCTGAAAAATTGTGGGAGATGCTGCTGGCAAAAAATCCACATGTGGCCCATGAAGCTGTTATCAATATGCTGGATATGCTCTATTTTTGGCATTATTTACCACGCGCTCGCCAGGTTCTGCGTGAACAATTACGCCACATGCCGTCAACTGAAAAACGTATCATTTGCTCCATGCACAACTTCCTAACGTTGGAAAGGGAAATATGCTCCCTGATTTTGCAAGGGGCGTTTGGAAAAAAATATACGCCTATCTTGTCATTTTACCTGCGCACCAAGGACAATTACCTTCACGAAATTCAAAAAATTGCGCGTTAGCAAGCATAGTTAGAGCTTTCACCGTTCCTATAAGTGGTTGCATCAACACCTATAGCAACGTGTCTTTGCCAATGCCCCTTGTTTGTGGGTGATTGCACTTTTCCCTCTGCTCCTGCCTTATGGACAGGCGTACATTTAAAGTTGTTGACGTACAAGCACTCAAATTTTTTGCTTAAACTACGTCACATAGCCGTTTCTTATCCTCACAGAAAGCACATATTATGAAGCGGTTACGTATTAAACAAAAAAGTTTCCCTCTTTTTACATCACTAAGCATAAAAATACGTTATCAAAGTCATATCCAATACTGATTTTTCATTATCCTGTAAAAGGACTATACCTATATTGTCAGAGCATACCATTACAAACAACACGTTTTCTACAAGGAGAGAGAGGCAATGGCAAAAGAAATCGAAAGAAAGTTTCTATTAGTTGGGGATGAGTGGAAGGCTTTAGCCAAGGGAACGCATTATCGCCAAGGCTACCTTAATAGTGCTAAGGAACGCACCGTGCGCATTCGCACCATTGACGACAAAGCCTTTTTGACCATTAAGGGTATTACGGTTGGCGCAACGCGCGTGGAGTACGAATATGAAATTCCGCATAGCGATTGCAATTTCCTTCTTGATGAGCTGGCAGAAAAGCCCATAGTAGAAAAAAACCGTTACAAAATTGATTTTGGCGGACTTGTTTGGGAAGTGGATGAATTTTTAGGCGTCAATGCCGGCCTTGTTGTGGCAGAAGTTGAGCTGACAAGTGAAGACCAAGCCTTTGAAAAGCCTTCATGGGTTGGAGAAGAAGTCACCGGAGACCCCAAATATTACAACTCCAACTTGGTAAAAAATCCGTATACCACTTGGAAATAACGTGCCATGCCCTGTGCACAAAAATAAAATTCATCATCTTTTATACCTATTACGAGGTCTACCATGTCCGGAGTATTTGATAAAAACCAGGCTACATCTGCAGCTGATGCAGCAAAAATCTTTCCCCGTGCCGAATTTCGCGTTTTTGGTAAGGACATCATCTCTATTGTTTCAGAAAAAATGTGGGCGTGTAAGGCTGTGCTTCATGCTGCACGTACAATGCCTGCTGAGACCTATTTTCTTTCCGCAAACACCAACGAAGCCAATGTCAAAGTTCGCGACGGCCTGCTTGATATCAAAGTAAAAAGCGGCGAAACACCTGATGGTTATGAAATCTTTCAGCCCAGCGGAAAGTTTCAATTCCCTGTGAAGCGTGAGGATTTGGCGATTATCATCTCTCACCTAAAAGTACAAATGGAGCTAAGCCAAGACTCCTATACCATTGATGAATTTATCGCGATGGTCAAAGCCCATCCTGAAACAACAGCCGTAACAGTAGAAAAAATGCGTTACGGCTTTATGGTTGATGGCATCATTTGCGAATATGCCAAGGTATGGTTCAACGGTGCCATGGTTGAATCTGCCTGTTGTGAAAGTGAAAACTATGACGGCATGAAAGCCGCCATTGAAAAACTTGGCATCACAGACATGGCAAATACCAACTATCTGCGTGCTGCCAAACGTACCGTGGGCATGTGCTAACAACAGCTATTGCTCGCTTGCCTATACTGGGCGAAAAACATCATGCCCGAGGGGGAAAATATGTCTGAACAAGCAGTAAAATTTGACCCGTTAGATATGCGGAATTATGAGCTAAAAAACCTACCCGTACTTCCTGTTGGCCCATGGATGATGCGCTTTAGGCACATTGGTGTGCCTGCTAGCATCCTAGTCTTTTTATTTTTCCATTTTCAATGGTGTGGGACTATTGGCCTTTTTGAAACGCAAACAAAAGTAGCCCCTGCCCACTGTTATTCCGCGCTGGCTATTTTTCTTTCTTCGTTAATTTTGTGGCTTTCTGAAGCTATTCCCAACTACATAACCTCGTTTTTGATTATTGCGGCTGCCGTCTTTACGGGTATTATGAAGCTGCGCCCTGCCTATGCCATGCTGGGCGAACCTGTAATGGTGTTAAACATTGCCAGCTTTATTATGGCCAGCGGGCTTGTTGCAACAGGCCTTGCAAAGCGAATTTCGTTCTACCTTGTGCTGAGTATGGGGAAAAGTGTTTCCTATATGCTTATAGCCTTTATCGCGCTCAACCTGATTTTAGGCGCGTTCATCAGTGCCACATCGGCAAAAACAGCCTTGTTGCTTCCGCTTTTCATGGTTATTGCAGCCATTTATGGGGCAACGGGCGGTGAAAATCGTAACAACGTCGGACGAAACCTTGTTTTGCAAAACCTTCTTGCCAACAACGTTTCTTCTTCAGCATTTATGACAGGATCTGCTGCAAACCTTGTGGCTGTTTCTATGCTCGTTGAATCCGGTAATCCCATTTATTATGAGGATTGGCTACTTGCACTGTTCCCCTTGGCGGTTATTCAATGCGCCATAGCTTGGTGGACAGGCACACGCCTTATCTTCCCCATTAGTAAAGAAGATGCAAAGCCAAAAATCTCTGGCGGCATGGACTTTATTCGAACCGAATATGATAAGCTTGGTCCCATCACCAATAAAGAAATCCGTGCAGGCGGTATCTTTATCGTGGTACTGCTCCTTTGGGCAACAGGGCGCCTGCATGGTGTCAGCACGCACCTTATCGCGCTTTGCGGTGCGATTGCTATTTTGCTTCCCTCGTTCTCTGGCCTGCCACGCCTTGGCGTTATATCCTGGAACGATACAGATATCCCCTGGCACATGCTCATGTTTAGCTGGGGCGCTTATGTGCTTGGTAAAGTCCTTGGCCTTACCGACATTTTGGGAATTTGGATCCGCCACATCTTTGACATATGGGCCATTGACAGCATGCCAAAAGCGGTAGTGTTTTTTGGCATGGCAGCGCTTTTTGGACTTACCACACTGGTTAGCCAAAGCAAAACAGCGCGAACCATCATCATGTTCCCCATTCTTATCAGCATTGCGCAACGCATGAATTGGGACGTCATTGGTTTTTGTTTGCCCATGGCATTTTTAATCAACCAAGTGTACGTTTTGTACTTTAACTCCAAACCTGCAAACATCAGCTACCTAACAAACCACTATTCAAGCTGGGAGTCTTTCAAGTTTGGTATGATTCAGTTGATTATTATTCTTGGACTGCTCATGCTGTGGGCACAGTATGTGATGCCGCTCATGGGCTTTGCAAGCCAGCTTTGGTAAACCTCCCCCAACCGGCAGGCTAGGCATGTTCTAGCCAGGTAGCTCCCTATGATTGGCCATAGGGAGCTGCTTTTTTTGTGAAGCATAAAAAAAGCCCTCCTCACCTTTATGTGAAGAGGGCTTTTGCATAGTGTATCAATGTCTTTTTGCCAGTATGTCTTTATGCTTAGCCTTTCGCGCACCCATGAAAGGCAGGCGATTCAAAAACATGTTTTGTACAGTTTTGACAAATTGAAGGTTGGTAACAAAAAGGCATGGACGCTCTGCTGTCCATTTGCGTAATTACTCGTTCCTCGCAAACGCAAACGGCACGTTGTGCCCTTTAGGGTATACCTTTCACATCCAAGCTTTTCTTTGGCACAATCTGGTTGATGACCTTGTGTGTTGGCATCGACTTTGCCCGAACGAAAATTTTTGCCAGCGAAAAGGGAGGAAGGATAAAAAACACAAAGGCAGAAGAAAGAAAGTTTCCTTTCTTACAGGCTATGGTGTCAACACGGCTATGCCTGCAAAAAGTTTGTATATAAACGCTCAAGCCTTTCGCAGCGCGATGTCACAGAATACTGTTCACCAAGTTTTTTGCTAACCGCGCTCCAGTTGTTGCGCTGAACGGGGTCATCTAGCATGACTTGCATGGCTCTGGAAAGAGCTGTTGTATCGCGTGTGGGCACCAATAATCCATTGCCCTTTATCATATCGGGCACTCCGCCAATGTCTGTGCCTATTATCGGCAGGCCCATGCAAATGGCTTCAAGCACTGTATTTGGGGCTGAATCCATGCCATAGGAAGGAAAGACAAAAACATCCATACATTGCAGATAATCACAAACCTGATCGGTATGCTTTACCATTACAACCTTGTCTATAATGCCAAGCTCTTTACACAAAGGTTCCCATTGTTCCGGCATTAATCCCACTGTAACAAGGCGTGCTGTCGGCGCAGCCAATTTTGCAAAGGATCGAAAAAGGATCTCTGCTCCTTTAAGAGGGTTACCATTACCCACAAAACCAAAAACGCACTCCTTTTGCTGTTGCAGGCCAAGTTCTTCACGCACAAGGTTTGCAGAACGCGTTGGCATAATCCTGTCAGCAGGGATGGCGTTTGACAGAACATGAATTTTGCTTGGCGGACAATGAAAACGCAAAGCTTTAGCACAGGCTACCGAATTGGCCAAAAAACCGCGCATGGCAGGTGACCAAAAAGGCAAAGGACTGCCCGGCCTAAAAATAACCCCTCGATGCGCCACGCAGGCTATATTACGCTTGCGCCAGCCAAGGCCCCACCAGGCCAAACGCTTTACCGCCTTATTGTGGAAGGCATGCACAATTGTTGGCGTTGCAAAATCTTTGGGCAATAAAGCCTCCACAGCACCGCGAAGGGCGGATGCTTTTTCCGGCAGGCGTACCCAGTAAGGCTTTATAGCATCGGGATTTTCCCAAAATTCAGAATCTGCAGGAAGGCATAAAGAAACATCATGCCCACGCATAGCAAGCCCTTTTGCTTGATACAAGGCTTGGCGTGTGCCTCCGCTACGAGTTGTGGATGATGTAATTATGATTACGCGCATATACTTAATGAGCAATTAAATTGTCAAAAATAATCGAATACAATTTGCGGATTTCTAAGGCCAGCTGCAAACGCAACGAGGCCCTTTTCTTCTCATCCACATTGAACAGGGCCACCATGTGCTCCCCAACAACTGTAAAGTCATTTTCCTTATGCGTTGCCAAAAGCTCTATATACGCAAGGATAAGCTCACGAGGCATGGCCTTTGTTTTACGGCTTTTGCCTTGATCATTGAGCTGAGCTAAATACGTATCTAAAATAACGCTGTGCTCTTCGGGGAAAGAGCGTTCAAGGGCAAGGCCCCATAACGCCACGCAAAGGGCTTTATACTCCGTTAACACGTTCCGCCGCCGAAAAACGTGCAGTCGTCCCACATCAAGGAGTTTCATTTCTCGTTCAAAGCTAAACCCGTCGAGCAATATTTCAAAGGTTTCTACAACCTTATCATGGCTGACGGGCGCAAAACGAACCATATTACTCACTTCTACCCTCCGAACGCCCAGCAGATCCAGACCCTGTAAAACGGCGTTTATGGCGCGCCCCTTCACGGCGTCCTGTTGGGCCGGCATCCTTGTATTGCCTTGGGCCTTGTTTGCGTGCGCCCCTGTCGTCACCGTACGATTTTTCCCTTCTTGGGCGTCTTGGTCGTGCAGGCCCTTGCTGCAACACTTCGGAATCATCTTTGCGCACAAGGCTACCATGCGGATACAAGGTACGCTGGTATGCGTCATCAAGTGCCATGGCTAAAAGTTCGAAGTGCTCACCATCCTCTGTCATGGCTTTGACAAACCCTTTTAACCTTGAGATGCGTTCCTTATCAAGGCCTGTAAGCTGGCGCAATCTAGCTTCGAGCAAGGCTGTTATGCGCAGACTGACAGCATGGTTGACCTGCTCCTCTGTGGGAAGGTCTTGTTCTTCTAAAGGGATTTTATAAAATTTGGCAATGCGTCCTAGCTCTAACTTTTGCATGATATCCACAAGGGAAATGACAATCCCCACGGCACCTGCCCTGCCTGTGCGTCCGGCCCTATGGATATACGACTCTTTATCTTCCGGCGGCTCAAAAAGAAACACATGCGACAATTCAGGTATATCAATGCCCCTTGCTGCCACATCTGTGGCCACAAGTATTTTTACCTCACCTAAGCGAAGACGGCGTAACACTGCTTCGCGACGGTTTTGTGATAAATCGGCAGACAATTCGTCCGCATTAAGGCCAAATCCACGCAACACAGCAGCCACATAATGCACTGTGGCCTTGGTGTTACAAAATACGATACAAGATGAAGGATTTTCCACCTCAAGCAGGTTCAACAGCACGCGATCTTTATCCATGCTTTTGCATTGGCAAAATCTATGCTGCACCTCAGCCACATGCATTTGCTTGGTTGATAAAGACAACATCTCAGGTGAAGCTAAAAACTCCCCTGCAAGGCGCAATACGTGCGGCGGATAGGTGGCTGAAAAAAGTAACGTATGACGCGGCCCCTTCGTCAAATACCCTGCAATCTCCTTCATATCCGGATAAAAGCCAATGGACAGCATGCGGTCGGCTTCATCAAATATAAGGGTTTGCAATGTGTCCAGCACCAAGGTGCGCCGTAAAAGGTGATCAAGTACACGCCCAGGCGTGCCCACAACAAGGGATACGCCTTTACGCAAAGCCTCCATCTGGTGCGCATAGCCTACCCCACCATACACAGCAGCAGCGGTAAAAGGGCTGCCTGCAAAAAGCGTTGAGGCCTCGCGCATAACCTGAACAGCAAGCTCCCTTGTGGGCACAAGGACCAAGGCTTGCACGCCGTCTTTTTTCGAGCTAAGCCGCTCAAGCAACGGCAAAAGATAGGTCGCTGTTTTTCCGCTCCCTGTCCGTGATTGCACCATAAGGTCTCTGCCTGCCAAAAGGTACGGCAAAGCCTTTGCTTGCACGGGCATAAGCTCGGCCCAGCCGGCATTGGCACAGGCTTTTTGCAACGAGCTTGGCACGTCCTGCAAGCTCACTTCGGCAAGTGGTTCAGAGGGTTCATCCAACGTCAAAACATCGCTGGTTGTTTTTGTTGCCAAGCTTAAGGGGGCCGGTTGCGCGGCCTGTTCGTTATAAGGGGCAGCTTCTTGTTGTGAGGTTTTGATTTTAGAGGGCGCTTTTTTTGGTTTTTTATCAGCTGTTGCTTTTTTGCCTTTTTGTGAGGATTGCGCCTTGTTTTCTATGGATTCTGTCTTTTCAGAGGGCACCATGGTGTCGCGCGGCAATTTTTGCGCTTTTTTAAGGGGAACAGCCTTGCTTTGCTTATCGCTTTTTCCCTTACGAGCGGGTTTGGACTCGCTACTTTTGGTAGCAGATTCTTTTTTTGTAAGAGGCTTGGATGTGGGCTTGCGTTTACGCAACGGTGCATCGGCTTTTGAAGAAACGGTTTTGTCGGTCATACTTTATCCATAGGTTGTAGGCTTTAGTTCAAAAATGACTTTACCAGAGTATGGCAGTAAGGCAAGGATTTATCTGTTTGAAAAAATCTAATGTTATGCATGGATGTTAGGAGCACTTTTTAGATATCAAACAGCCTTATTCCTCTTCCATGTCCCTATGCGACAACTGACCTTGCCATTTAGGGGCAAATACTATATGATTGCTCTTTTGCTATATTGACTTATTTTTATTTTGTTACCTTGTATTAGATAAAAAACAAATACGTTGGTTATTAGCAGGTCATGCACTGCCTTTTCAGAGCGATACATCCTACAAAAACAGGCTGTTACGACCTGACCACCCTTTTGCATAGTAAAGGTTTTTTATGTCACGCATTGTTATTTTAGAAGAACGTTGCAAAGGCTGCTTGTTATGCACACAAGCTTGCCCAAAAGACCTGCTGCGGCGCGCTGAACGATTCAACCGTCAAGGCTATCAGTATGTTGAATGTGTCGATCCTGACGAAGCACAATGCACTGCGTGCGCAGCGTGTGCATCCATGTGTCCGGATTTGGCGATTCAAGTCTATTCAACTCGCCAGCGCAAACAGCAAGGAGCTTAGGCATGAGCGAAACAACACCAAAACGCGTTCTTATCAAAGGCAACGAAGCTGTGGCTCATGCCGCGGTTGAAGCTAGGTGCCAATGCTATTTTGGCTATCCCATCACACCGCAGAACGAAATTCCTGAGCTGCTTTCTTCCCTGTTGCCTGCCGCCGGAAGAGTGTTTGTGCAGGCTGAAAGCGAACAAGCCTCCGCCAACATGCTTCTAGGTGCTGGTTCTGCCGGGATTCGCTGCATGACGTCATCGTCAGGGCCGGGCATGGATTTAATGCAAGAAGGCATATCCTACCTTGTGGGCAGCCAAGTGCCAGCTGTTATTATAAATATGAGCCGCGGAGGTCCGGGCCTTGGCAGTATTGACGCCTCCCAGGCTGATTATTATCAGGCAACACGCGGTGGCGGCCATGGTGCAGGGCGATGCTTTGTGCTGGCCCCATCAACATGCCAAGAATGTTACGACTTAACCATGATGGCTTTTGATTTGGCCTTCACCTACCGTAACCCCGTGCTGGTGCTTGGTGATGCCCTTGTGGGACAGATCAAAGAACCCGTTACCCTATGGCCCTATACACCAAACTCCCCTTCACCTAATGATTGGTGCCTTGAAGGGAAGGCAGAGCGGCCCAAGCGACTTTTAAAATCCGTGTACCTTAATGAGGGCGAATTGGCCCGCCACAATGCCAGCCTTGAAGAAAAATACAAGGCTATGCGCAAAGATGTGCGCGTAGAAACCATGTTTACAGACGATGCAGACCTTATCGTTGTGGCCTTTGGCTCCATGGCTCGCATTGCCAAAAGCGCGATCCATTTAGCCAGACAAGAAGGGCACAAAGTCGGACTTGTGCGTCCTATCACCCTTTTCCCTTTCCCTGATTCCCAATTGGCAGAGCTTGCCGCCAAAGGCAAACGCTTTTTGGTTATTGAACAAAACAGCGGGCAAATGGTTGATGATGTACGCCTTGCTGTGCGTCACCATGCTGATGCCGCGCTCCATAGCGTATTGCCTGGCCAATTTGTGGATGCTGACGAACTGCTTATACCCATCGTTTCAACCTTAAGGATGTCCTGATGTCTGCTCAAAATATACCCCAAGGCCAAGTCCGCCAAGGCGAAACCCTTGTGTTTCAAAAAACACCCACGTTGACAGACGTGATCACCCATTACTGCCCAGGCTGTCACCATGGCATCGCCCATCGCTTAGTGGCTGAAGTCTTGGACGAGCTTGACCTTGCAGCAAACACCATTGGCGTGGCCTCGGTAGGTTGTTCAGCTTTTATTTACAACTATTTTGATCTTGATTTTATAGAAGCACCGCATGGACGCGCCTGTGCCGTAGCCACAGGGGTAAAACGCGCACGCCCTGATCAGACAGTTTTCACCTATCAAGGCGATGGCGACCTTGCTGCCATTGGCATGGCTGAATCCATCCATGCTGCCAACCGTGGTGAAAACATCACGGTTCTTTTCATCAACAACACCGTGTACGGCATGACAGGCGGCCAAATGGCCCCCACGTCCATGCCCGGGCAAAAAACCACGACTTCACCGGCAGGGCGAAACGTACTGATTGAAGGTGAACCCTTTAAAATGGCTGAACTTATGTCAGGGCTCAATGGCGTTGCCTATTCGGCGCGCTGCTCCCTTGATTCGGTCAAGCACGTCAACGGCGCAAAACGCTCCATCAAAAAAGCTTTTGAATTGCAGCAGGCCAAACGCGGATTTAGCTTTGTTGAGCTTTTATGCGGTTGCCCAACAAATATGCGCATGGATCCTTTGACCTGCAACATGCATTTGCGCGACACCATGATACCCTATTTCCCCCTTGGCGTGTATAAAGACATCACAAAGGAGCGCGTGTAATGGCTAGTTATCATAATGTAACCATGGCCGGATTTGGCGGACAAGGGGTCATGCTGATTGGCAACTTATTGGCTCAAGCTGCCATGGAATCCGGGCTTAATGTGACCTTTTTCCCCGTGTACGGGGCAGAAATGCGCGGCGGCACCGCCAATTGTACAGTGGTTATTTCCGCAGATCCCGTGGGTTCTCCGGTGGTGAAAAAACCGCTTTCTACTATTATTATGAACCAGCCATCCTTGGATAAATTTCAGCCAAGGCTCCATGAGGACGGCGTGCAGATTGTAAACACATCGCTCATAAGCCCTTCTACAATCGATCCTGCACGCAATACCGTGTCTGTACCCATAAATGACGTGGCGCAACAGCTTGGCTCCCCAAAGCTTATCAACATGGTTGCCCTTGGGGCCATGGTCAAAGCCACAAACTGTGTCACCATTGAGGCTGTGCAAAAGGCCTTGGAAAGCGTTATTTCAAGTCATTACGCACACCTTATCCCAAAAAACACAGCTGCCTTGCAAGCTGGCTACGATTACTTTACAAAGTGATGTTTTTATTTACGGCATCAAGCGTAAAAAAGCTTTTGCAAACTCTGCCAAAAAGGATGCAGCAAACCATTATGACGCTTCAAGGCGTAGGAAAATAGATGTAAAAAGGTAAATCACCTTCTGCTTAATCCATTGCCTTTTTGAACGCATCAACATCTTTTAGCACGTTAAGCACCGCCTTAACGTGCTTATTTTTTAGACTTTCTTTTAAATATCCTAAATAAAAATTCATGGATCCGGGTGAGGTTTCAAGCGTTACTTCCACAACCTTGCCTTCGTTTATTTCATCTTGCACCACAAGTTTATTGACAAAGGCACCGTAGGTTGTTTTGGGTATGATGCTGGGAAAAAGAATGGACGACATAACAGAGGTTTCACTTGGCAGGGGGAAGTTGTGCTCCTCATAAAATGTTTTTACGCGTTGAGAATAGCCAGAAATGGAGGCAGGAAAAAGCGTTCGAACTTTCATGAGCTCCTCTAATGAGAGCGGCTGCTTTTGTATGATGGGATTTTCAGGACACACAATAAATGCCACTTCAAAAGGAATAAATTCTTGCAAACAAATAGCATCGTGGACAGTGCCATCCATGATCATAATATCAATTTCTTTATTTTTTAACTTTGCCAAACTTACCGGATGGTCATCATTGACAAAAACAAGCTCAACATGAGGCATCTGCTTTGCCAAATAGCGATAAAGCAAAGGGGCCAGATAGCGACCCGGGTTGATATGGACGCCAAAAACAATCTTTGTATCTTGTACTTTTTTAAAGGTACTTATTTTTTTTGACAATAAATCTGCTTGATGAAACAGCTCATTGACTATGGGCAGGATTTCTTTGGCTTTTGGGGTTAATTGCACGGAGGAACTTTTGCGCTCAAAAAGCTTAAACCCTAAAAAAGATTCCAAATTTTTAATTTGAATACTTACAGCTGCAATGGATACTTTTAGATGGCGAGCGGTATCTTTAAAACTGCTGTATTTTGAAGCTATGTAAAACACATAGAGCTGTTTCAAATTATATGGCTTACTCATGGCACCTGCACCTAAAAGAATGATCAGCAATGCAAACATAGTTTAAATACAAATTTTACATTGCATTCAACAACCACTGCACCCAAAAATTATTGTAATTGACACTGTTCTATGGGGTGATACTTTAAATAAAAAGGGAGTAAGTATGACATATAGCATCGTATCGTTACTTTTAGCAGTAAGCCTTCCTCTGGCTGTTGGCTTTGGCGCAAGCCAGCTCATGACAAACAGCGCAAGCGTGTATAATGCGTTTATTCTGCCTCCTTTCTCGCCTCCTGCCTATGCGTTTGGTATGGTTTGGACGGTGCTTTACGTGCTTATGGGATTTGCTTCATTTCTCATCTTGCATGCAAAGGTAGAAAAATCAAAGAAAAAGCTAGCATTAACAGTATACCTAGGACAATTGTGTGTCAATTTTTTTTGGACCTATTTCTTTTTTTCCCTTGGATGGAAACTGTTTGCCTTTTTTTGGCTATTGTTTTTATTGGTACTGCTGCTTTTTTGTATGCGCCAATTTTTGAGCGTTTCAGTGGGTGCGTTTGTGCTGCTTGTGCCGTATCTTCTTTGGAGTATCTTTGCAACCTATTTGAACCTGGCCCTGTACATCCTTAACGGTTAAAAACACGTTGCCCTAGCTAAAGGTCAAACTTCGTTGTTTTTTTGGATTTGCTGTAAAAGCTGCTCAAAGCCTTGCCTACAATTTACTAGTAATCGTTTTATCTCGTCTATTTGCGCATTATCAATGTGAATCCCCGCGCTTACAGATACTCTACAGCCTAAGGCATTGGCAAAAAAACTTGCCATTTCGCGTGCTACTTCGTCGTCCTTATGGTCATGGGCAGTAATAACACTGACTGAAGAGGAATTGCGCCCAAGCTTAGGATCAAAAGGCCTAACGCATGCAAGCGCGACAGCTCCAATATGGTGCGACTCTCCTCCGCAAATTGTGAAGCTATAATCTTGCCCACATTTATAGCCTTTGATCACAATTTCATACTTGGTGCCTTGCTCAATGGCAACCTGATATTCTTTCATGGTTTTCCCAGCATTCTTCGGTTTGCATAGACAATTTACGCGCCATGCCATGGTACAAAGGTATCAGGCTGTATGTCAAATTGCATAAGTATTTTTCCTACAACATGATGTATTTGTTTTTCTAGGCTATCAGAACCGTTATAGAAGGTAAGCATGGGCGGAATAACAATGCAGCCTAACTTTGCAGCTTCGTACATGTTTTTTAGGTGAAGCTTGCTCATGGGCATTTCGCGCGGGACAATGACGACTTTCCTATTTTCTTTTAAACAGACATCAGCAGCTCTTAGCACAAGGTTGTCTGTATACCCACAGGTAATCCCTGCAAGCGACTTCATGCTGCATGGAAGAACGATCATGCCGTCTGTTTTGTATGAACCGCTTGATATAGTAGCTGCCATATTTTTGTTATGATGATGAACGTGAGCAAGCTCTGTCAGGTTTTCAAAGGGAAGATCTGTTTCAAGCTCCCAGTTTCTGATACCTGCATCTGAAATCACTAAATGGATTTCGCAATCTTTTACCTTGCGCAACGTTTGCATGAGGTAATACCCCATGACAACGCCAGTTGCCCCTGTTATGCCAACAATAATCCTCATAAGAACCTCAAAAAGCACAGAAGTATATTTGCTTCATCATGGATTCAAGCTGAACATACATGATTGCCGCCATGATTATAGCGGCAGTTTGTATTCGTTGTACCTTCAACTTGAATCCACCATAATGTACCTACATATAGCTTTAGATTAGCCAATGGCACACCTTACTTTAACATTGGTACAATAACATTAACCCACAATGATGAAATGGGCATGATCAAAGCCATGGCAGGCAACATGTTTGCAATGGGAAAGCTTTTAATGCCGGATATCCGCAAGCCTGTTGCAAGCATTAAAATACCGCCTGTTGCCGTAAAATCACCAAGGAGCTGCGGGGTCGTTAATGGGATAATAAAGCCTGCACTAAAAAAGAGTAAAAGGAAGAAAATAAGCTGCGGCACAAAAATAAGCGACACCATATACCCAAGATTAATAGCAAAAATCATTGCTGTAAAAAAGTCCAAAATAGACTTTGTAATAAGGGTTGTATGATCGCCTGTCATGCCGGACTCTAAAGCGCCAAAAATACCTGTACCACTGGCACAGAACAGCACAACAATGGCAATGAATTTATCCATAAATTCACCACCTGTCATGCCACCTTTTCCTTCTGTATTGAAAAACTTGCTTAAAGGGCCTTTTAACTTGCCAATGCCTGTGGCAATCCCTTGCTCTAAGAATACAAGTTCTCCAATAGCTGTGCCTAAAATAACAGAAAAAATAACAGCAGGCAGCACAGCCATTTTTACAATATAGGCAATACCCATTGCCATGGAAGCCACACCAAAAATCAACGATAGGGTTGTGCGGACTCGTTCAGGGATTGCTCCTCCTACAGAGGCGCCCACAAGACCACCCAAAAAAACAGCCGCACAGTTTATAAATACACCTATAGGCATATATTCCATTATAGACTCCTAAACTCGTTACACAATAATATTATTTGTATCAGCACGTACAGAGTCACAAGGCCATAAAAGCCTTGTGACTCAATTTACAAACTACATATCAGGAAGCCATTTTTTCGGATCTACGTCTTTAAATTTGGCTCGTTCAAAGCGTGCATTTTGTGCATAGGGCACTGTGCAGTCAAAAATGGCCTTTGTTGCTAAGCCCCTTTGCATGATGTTGGCATCGTATTCAGGGTTGTTTGAAGGATCAAGGGGGTGGCACATGATATTGGGAAGCATGATAATGTCTTTATCCGCCTGAAAACGCGTTGTCATGGCCCATAGCACGTCATTTGAGTCAAAGGGATCAACATCTTCCCCAACCAAGAACACATGCTTTAATTCAGAGAACGCAGCAAAGGCCAAAAGCGCAGCTTGCCTTTGCCGACCTTCATCCATGGGGCCGTTTTTCTTAAACTGTAAGACTGCAACGTACTTACCGCCACCTGCTGAGTGCGCATATACGTTAAGCAAACGGCCCGGAATCGCCTTGTTGATCATTTGAATAATAGAAGCTTCCGTTGGAATACCGGCCATGCTTACGTGCTCTTCAGAAGGCCCGATACACGATTGCATGATGGGGTTTTTGCGATGGGTGACAGCTTTTACTTTAATAATAGGCAGGGCCGGGTTGGCAGGGCCATTATAGCCGGGGAATTCCGGCATGGCTTTACCGACATTGGAATTGATATCTTCACGCATTCTAAAGTCGGGAAGAAGCTCACCCTCGATGACATATTCTGCATTGGCAATGGCTTTTTCACCAACTGTGATGCATTGTGTAAGCTCTACAGGCTTGTTTCGTAACCCCCCTGCTATTGTCAATTCATTAAAACCAAAAGGTGTGGTTGGTGGCTCAAAGCATGCTGCAATATAAATGGCAGGGTCAACACCAATGCTGATTGAAACAGGCAAGGGTTTACCAAGCTTTTCGGCTTTTTCGCGCATGGCACCAATGTGGCGTGAACCAGGCACAGAATAGAAGGTCAATTCATCTTTACTTTGCACACACATTCTGTGAATGGTGATGTCAGATTCGCCCGTTTCCACATCAGAGGCGTACACCAAACCCATGGTGACATACGGGCCTGCATCTTCTTCTGTGTTTGTGGGAGCAGGGACAAGCTTTCTAAGATCAAAACCTGGATCTGTCGCCAGATGTACAACTTCTTGGCATTTTGCTTTTTCATTTGGTATAACAGTTGGTTCTTTTAGATTTGATAGCGCTTGATTCAGAGCATAACCAACATATTGCGGTTCACAGCCAAACAGATGTCCAACGCGTTCTCTGCTTGAAAGAACACCAATGGCAACTTTGGCATCGGGGTGTCCTTTGACGTTATTGAACACCATGGCCGGCCCAATTTTGGTGGGGCGCATGACAGTTCCGCCGGCGCCGACATGGCGGTACACACCTGAAATTTCGGCATGAGGGTCAGCCTCGACATCTGTTTCAACGTATTGCCCGGGAATAGTTTTAAGATGAGCCAGTGCAGAACGCAGATCGTCAATCTGTACATCTTTTTTGTTAATTTCCATGACATCTCCTTTAAAAGTTATAGTATGGTTCTTTTTATCGTGCATGCTCTTTACACTTGTGTCAATGACCCCTTCTGAAAAAGAGTATTACTTTTATTGTAAAGGCAAAATAATATGCGATTGCAGCATTTTATAATTTTTACTTTCTTACCTTCGTGCAATAGAGTTAAAAAGTATTTAACCTTAAATAATTTTTGTAATTACAAGATTAAAGACCAAATAATTAACAAAACTCATAAAATGAACTTCAACAAAATTGTTGTTGCAAAAAAACCAACCTAACTTGGGTTGTATTTGGTAAAACTTTTTTTGACATTATGTGTGTTTTTGTTACCAAAGCCTTTTCGATGCCCATCATAATTTTCCTAAACACCTTTACATTACATGAATTTTTAGCAATGTCTTTACTTTTGAGGACAACAAAAAAGTGCAAAAAAAAAGGCCCTGCTGAATTAATTTTTTTTTAATCCAGACAGGGCATATGCTGTATAAAAGACTATAATATATAAATAGTATCGAACTTTTTTAGATTATAAACGTTGCTCCTCTGAGCAATATATATCTCCATTTACACCTAGCAAAAAAGCACTAACTCCAACGCATGCCGCAAACGGCAACACACAGCCATGTTCACACGTGTTGCGGCCAAAGCTAAAATAAGCGTACAAAAGCTGCTTACGGTGCAGGGTCAACGCGTCGTAATAAATCCTGTGCCGATGCGTCCCCCTGCTCTGCTTGCTTGATGAGCCATGCTTTTAAATCCGCAATAGCCTTTTGCGCTGTGGCAGCATGTTCATTATCTTGCGCGATCACCTTGCTGTACCATTGCCACGCTTGTTCGGCATCTTTTTGTAAAGTTCCGCTTGGAAGCATCACAAGAGGGTCGTAATAGTTGGCAATACGCAACATGGCTACAGCATTGCCTTTTTCTGCGGCATATTCCATGAGCAAGAAAATGGCATCCTGCCCTTCAACAGTGTCGCTTGGCAGGCTTGCGGCAAGGCTGGTGGCGCCTTTGGCATCTCCAGCTTCGCGCATGAAGGCATAGACCTGCTCCTTGGGCGATTTGACAGGCGCAGGGGCTGGTATCGGTTGTGAATCGGGCTTAGATTCTGGAGCAGAAGAAGGAGGCGTGTTCAAACCAGTGCTAGGTTCAAGGTCAGTTTTTTCTTCTTGGTTAACTGTTGGGTCTTGCTCAGAATTTTGTTCAGAGTCCTGCTCTGTATTGGGCGCAGAACCAGATTCAGACTGAGGTTCGGATTCTTGTTCTTGTGTCGTTTGTGGGGCTGTGGCGGCATCTTGTACCTTGTCTTTTAACATATCACTGCCAAACCATAACCATATGCCAAGGGCTATGAGGGCTAACCCCACAAGCAAAAGCACAAGCCATTTGCCAAAGCTTGACCGTTCAGGGGGATTTTGCGGTTCTTGCGTAGGCTCTATTTGCGGTTGAGGTTCGGGCTGCGCTTGCACCTGCGGTTCCGGTTTTGCAACTACAGGTGGTACGTATTCGTTCACAACTGCAGATTGGGCCATATTGCTATATATGACACCGCTTATGCTCAAGGAGCTCATGCCAAGGCTTTGCCCGTCCTTACTGTACAAAATACAGCGGTAAGGGATAAGCTCATCCAGCTGATTCACCACATGGGGTGACACGCTAAGGACAAGGGCTCCGTCGCCGGCATGGCCTATGGCATCTGGCCATAGCGGCTCTTCGGCATCTTGCCAACCGTTTTTCCCAAGGTATCGTCCGTCGTTTGATCGGCGAATCCCAAAACCCAAGGACGTTGTGGCGTCAACATGTATATCATGAAGTACAAGCAGGCCGTGTCCCGCTCCAAGTTTTGTATTGTTTTCGTATGTGGCGCGCATGATTCCTCTTATTGCTGAGAAAATATGGTTACAATATCACCAATTCGCTTATTTTGTTCAATATCAATAATTTGTTCACCGTCAAAATCTACATTTTGAAAAATTAAGGTCATGAGGGCCCGTAACCAATTGCTAACCCAAGCGCGTTCATAGGCAGTGGGTTCCTCACCAATAACAGGCATGTTTTGAATGGGCGTTGGCGGTTCAAACAGCACCACAGGCTGACCTTTTACCAAGATCGTGCGCTCCTTAGCTGAACAAGTACGAGGATTATAGCCAAGCCATGCCACATAATCATTCACCCGTGCTGTTGCAAAGCTCACCTGCTTCCAGATAAGGCGTTCGCGTTGCATGTTGGCATAGCCTGCGGCTTTACGCAAATCGTGCTCCATGTGTTTACGCAATTCTAAACGCTCGGCACCAAGGCGGATCTCGCTTATAAGTTCAGAAAAAAGCTTGCCGTCTAGCGAATAGCGCTGTTGGTAAACAGGGTCATTTGCCATTTTGTGCATTTTTTCAAGCCAATGGCTTTCAATAAGCGCAGCAAACGAGACAGCTTGGTCTTGTGAAGCCAAAGAAGATTCTTTTTGCGCTACAGTTTCGCTTGTGACTGGCGGCTTTGGAATATCATTCCCAAAAATATCCGCCAAAATGTCCTTGGCATCAAGGGTAGCACCGACAGCAGGCACAGCACCTGAGGCTGGTGATGCAGTTACAGCTGAATCTTTGTGCCCGTCGCCTTGGGCCGCCTCGTGCATGCGCCGTTCTGCTTCAAAATACAGATCATAAAGGTCATGATCTTCCACCATAAGATTATGCACAAATTCACCAAGGAGTTGCGTTGCGGCAAGGTTGGCCAAAACAGTGGCTATTTGCTGGAAAAAAAGCTCTTTTTTCCTTCGCTCTTCCTCGCGGTCATCGCTTTTCCAAAAGGGTTTTAACCTTGTGGCAAGGCGTTCGCTGTATTCTTTAATATTCGCTGTCAATTGCTGCCGCTTAAGATCCGGATTGCATAAAGGGCGTAGCTGTTCACGGATACGGCCAATGCCCCCGTCGTTGAGCGACATGGCGGCATCCCACGCTTGCCGCGGGTTTACAAAATGTTTTGCCACAAGTTCGCTCTGCATGAATGCCTCTTCAAGAGCCTGCACAAAGGGGCGCTCACTCTCCCTCACACCCACTTCCTGTCCCTGTTCGTCATACGTCAAAATGGCTTTGAAGCGAAAATTGGGATTTCTGAGTAAAAACATATTATTAAAAGACTTTTCACCATCCCAAATACGCGGCCAGTCATATTGCCTTCCAAAAAAGTTCAGGAGCGAAGCGTGCAAACGGTTATCCCAACGGTTTTTTACCGATTCTGCTCCGTCTTTGTCCTCAAATTCCAAATCGAACTTGGTAAGAATAAAAAACAAGGACACAGGTTTACCGCGCCGCTTATCCGGACTTTCGCCATGAGTTGACAGCACCCAATCATTGATAACACTTGGTAAATCCTGAACATCTTGATTACTTGGGCCAATACACAACAGCATGCTTGTCAGTTCGCGCTCTGCACAATATCGCTGAAAAAGATAGGCCACCTTACCACGCAAAAAAAGCTCCCAAGTCATGTTCGGCTTTGTAAGTTCGCTCCTAAGATCATTGATTTTGTAGCGCGAACGGTATCCGGGAAAATCCAACAGGTCCGTGTGCTCAAAATAATCATCCGGCTTTTCACGCATGACAATGGTCAATTCGGCTGTTAACGCTGTAACAACAGAGCGCGGCAACTCTGCCCTAATATTGGCTTTAGTAACAAGAGTAAGCGGCGGAGGCGGCCCTTGCTGTTCGCCGTTTTCGTCAAAATCCTTGAGCATGGCCACATCTATAATGCTGTTGTTGCGAGGGATCAGCGCGTCAAGGGATGCAAAAGCTTCTGTGGGATTTCCAAGCTGCATGAGCGCACCCACAAGGGTTTTGAGCAGCTCTGTAAACGCCTCTACACCGTCCCATAGCACAGCATACAGTTTA
The DNA here is from genome assembly GCA_964370375.1 of uncultured Desulfovibrionaceae bacterium. Classification (GTDB taxonomy): domain Bacteria; phylum Desulfobacterota; class Desulfovibrionia; order Desulfovibrionales; family Desulfovibrionaceae; genus CAYJIX01. The sequence continues at coordinate 24,250 of CAYJIX010000013.1, forward strand.
AGCCGTTGTGCAAAATCAAGGTACGGGCCAAGGGCCACAGCTCGCGCCCAAAACGAGCGTTCCAGCTCTTGAACCCTTGGCTTTGCACTAAAATCTTTTATCAAATATTCGCGCAGATCCTCCCATTCATCAAGGCAAACAGCTTGGGGGGGCACTGTTTTTGCCCCACCTTGGGAAAAATGCCCTTCCAGTTCCTCAAGGGTGCTTAAAATTGCAGCCGTATTTGGCACGTCTTTATGTTCACAGTCGGCATAATAGGTGTTGCTTACAATTTTGACCAAATCAGTTTCTGTAAGCAGGCGTAAGCGCACAGGAAAACCTTCTGGAGTCGGATCACCCTTTGTCATGGTAAAACGGGTCACAAGGCCTGTGGATTCTTTACCGCCTTCAGGGTTTATTTCGCTGATAAAATTAATGTCCTGGCCTGCAAAATCAGCCAAAAGTTTGCCATTTGCGTCACGCGCAAGAGCAGAGATAAGGTAGGATTTACCAGCTTGGCTTGGGCCAAACACGCCTGCGCACATTTTGCGTCTGGCCGCCACTTCGCATTGGCGAAACATACGGCCTGTGCGCCGCAATACTGCTTCTAGGCCATCACGTTCACTCCGTACAACGTCGGGATTGTCATTGACCCATTGTGCGGCATTGGCTGCATGTTCAGCCAAAGCCCGACACTGTGTTGCGAGAAGATCATCGTTCATAGCGTCTCCTTTGTGGCGCGTTTGAAAAGCCTATATATAAAAGAATTTCTTGTTCTAAAAAAAGAGCAATTATTTAAAGAATATCTTTGAATTTACGTTACCGTGCGTACCATTGCCCTGATCATATAGCTTGATAAACGATTCCCGTATCAAGCCAATATCCTTCATCTAATTGCAGAGTTTGCAATCTGGGAACTACATCACGCCTGTTGACAGTGTCACCTTTGCAATCTTGAATTTCTTCTATAAAAAGTTCGCCTTCATCGTGGTCTGCGTTTGGCTCATCATCAAGCCCTGCTACTGTAAGCTTCATACTCAAGGTGTAGGGCAATCGTCCAGAAGCACGGCGCCTCGCCTCCTCGTTGGCAAAATCCACAAGGTGGTAGCGTGTGGTTGTCCAACGTTCGGCTGCCAATTGACGAAAACCCACAGCAAGAGGCCCCGAAAACGTCACAGCCCGAGGAAATTCTTGGCTTTGCCCAGTATCAAGATCCACCTCAAACCAAACTTTGGGAGTGCGGATTTGCCCGTTGATATCCATTTCGCCTATATATCTGGCTGTAGAGCGTAAGGTTAGGGCTGTTGTATCAAAAGAAAATCCTTCAAGATGCCCTTCGGCAAGGGCGCATAAAATGGCCCCCACCACCACTGTGGTTTTGGGGTCAACAATATTGCCAAGCGCGTCGGCAAAGGGATACCAGCTGCCCACACGAAAACGACACATGGGCACCACACGATCCGGCGATACGGGCATCTTGGCCTGCACAGAAGCGATGATCGCGTTCCAGCGGCTGGGTCGCCCTGTAAGCAATAAGGCGTCACAATCATAAAGGTGTACCATTTCACATAAGTTCGCAAGGACATGGCGCATGGCTTCACGCAATGTGCGGTCAATGTGGTGGGGGTCTATCCGCACAGGTACATCCATAAGGGAAAAACTGCTGTCAAAAGGTATGATTTTGGCGCAAGCACTTTCCACATAATCGATCACTTCTTTTGAAGGGGGCATAGCCGGGTTAATGCCTTCAAGAAGAGCGTTTTCGGGATTGTTTTCAAGGGCAAAAAACTCTCCCAAGCGGCAGGTAAATACCCCTGCCCCTGTTATAAGGTTCGCCTTTTCGTACAACGAAAGCAGCGCAAGGGCAGCAGGCCTTGCTATTTGGCGCGAAAACTGAGCGCGTCTATTGCGATTTTCCTGGGAGCTGTCCATGACATCGCGCCCAAAAAGTTGGGCTAAAATGGCCCTACTGTCAGGGGCACCGGCAGCCACAATGGCCTCGCCAATGGCTGAAAGGATATGCCGATTGACAACTTCGCGTACCATGTCATCGCCTGCAATGCTAAAACCGTCACGAAATTCCGGATGCGGTCGCAGCCTTGCCGTATCGCGTTCATCACTTTGCAGCTCAAAAGTGGTGATGGAAAGGTCTGTGGTGCCGCCACCAATGTCAATGGTTGCCAAACGCAAGCTGGGCCTTGGCCCGTACCCTTCACGCTGACGCCCCAAAAGACTGAACAAGTGGTGTGCATCACCTTGGAATTTACGGGTAAGCTCGTTGTAAACATACACAAGCTGTGTGCATGTGGCTTCATCCCAATCGCAACGAACCACTGGGTTTGTGCGGTAATCGGTACGAGCTTGTTCCTTTTTGCGTTGTTTTGGGTCTTGATAGACATCTTGCCAGCCAAGGGCTTCCCAAAGAACCTGAATAGACCATGTGACCCAACGCCTATAGATGCGCTGTTCAGCAATGGGCATGCCAGAGGGCACTGTAAAAATAATCCGACGTAATCGCCGTGGCACATTGGGCAGTTCACGCCGCCCCCGTTGCCCGGGGGAATTGATGGTGATAAGGGCTTGTAACAGCATTTCCACCATCATAAACATCATAAGCGAAGAGCGTGTAAACAAGGCCTCAAAGGCCATATCCGTATCCTGCATGCGCAAAATGGGATGACGAGTAAAAAGAAGATCCTTTGTGCAGCTTAGGGGGGTTCCTTGGCTGTTGAGCAGGCGCGGCAAAAGCCCCCTTGTCGCCATGGGTTCAGCCTTGCCTTGCGTATTGTACCGCCAGGTTTGCTTCCAAGGGTATTCATCCCAAAGGTAACGTTTGGGGCTAGAAAGTCCTGTGGCTCCTTCTGCATTGACCGAAAGCGCAGATAATCGCGCAGCCTCAGGGCCGATACGTACAGCCGAAGGCCAAGCAAAGGCAGGTGTTTTACGACCTGAACGACGGCTCAAGGCATCGTTTCCAAAGGATACCTCACTAAATTCAACACGTGTTTCAAAAGGTTCTGCATACACATGCGCAGGTTCGCTCATGTCGCGAAGCTGCAAAAGGTAGCTGTCGTTCAAATTGGTAAACCGCTGGGGCAAGGTTTCCACAAGGATACCCGACGTGCGCGAATTGCCGATATCAAGCACTAAATCCACATCAACAGGGTTGCTTCTATCAGGGTTTATGACCTGCACGGTAATATCGTCAATACCAAGACGTAGCGCTTCTAATAGCGTAAGATAGCTGGCAATATGCATCATGGTAGGCGCGCTTGGATCGTCGTCTTGATAGCGCTTTTTCTGTGTAGCTTGCCACAATTCCAAAAGCCATTCACTAACCCAGCCTTCATTGACGAACCAGGCATTGTCACGCACATGCGCAGCAAGGCGAAATGCACCATGGGCTGACACATCATGAGGTGCCAAAGCAGGGTAAATGCTGCCAACGCTCGGCGGCTCTTCTAAAACCATGTCAAAAGCCAAAACCATACGAACAGTGTTTTCGCCATGCAGGCTAAAACGCACCCGTGCCCAATTGCTCGGGCCGCGCTCAAACTGTTCACTCCCGTCAGGCCAGCCCTGGTCACGCAAACGCAAAAAAGGCACAGGCAGCCACTTGTCTGCCCATTGTGCCAACGTTTTACGGGCATCTAGTTCATAATCATAGTCTGCCGCTTCACCTGTGAGCATGTCTACATACAAGCTGTCCTCTTGACGCAGGCACACAAGGGTATGGCGTTGCTTGGATTCGCCAGCAGTGCTTAACACCTCTGCGGGATCTTCACGAAAGGCACGCCGCAATCGGCCAATTTTTTCCATGCTGAATGAGAAATCCAAAAATTGCGGACACCCTCCGGGAATAAGTGTCACCGGGGACTTATAATTGGGTATGGTGAACATGAAACCTCCAGCAAAGCCCATGGTCAAAAGTTACAGTTGTCCTGTCAGTCGCGTACAAAATTGATCGAATAGGATTGTTGATGCTGCGGATCGTTAAAAATCCACGTGCACGGCGTACTTGGCCCTTCGCCTTGGCAGGTCATGGTTGAAGATTCCCATTTGACTCCGGACGAACAATAGGCTTGCTCTGACTGCATTTTCAATACACCGTCTTCATTGATAAGGGCCTTTGTCGCTCCTGTACACGTGCCTGCGTAGCCCATGTCAATGATGCTTCGTTTGCCATTGCCGGCCGCATCAAAGCAAAATCGTTCGGTGATCATGCGCTTGGTCATGTATTCAGGCCTATACCCTTTCCAGCAACCTTCAAGAAAGGAAAGGTCTTTTGTTTCTTTGGCCTCTTCAGGCACACGGAATGGATCGCCTTTAGATGTATTTTTAGGCTCTTCTTCCTTGCGAGGAGGGGTAGGAGGCTTTTGCTCCTTCTTTGGCTTTTGCTTTGTTTCAGGAGTCAGAGAAGGCGTGGGATCCTCTTCAGATTCTGGCTCCTCGGGCTCTGGTTGTTCTGGTTGTGGTTGTTCAGGTTCGGGCTCTTTGGGCACAACAGGAACATCCTTTTCGCGCAGTAAAAAGTCTGCCGGTGTGAAATAGATTGTTGGAGCTTGTGGTGCCTGGCTTTGCTGCTCAGGACTCGTTTGGGGAGTTGGCACAATCACTGTAGAAGGAGTTGGCGTTTCAATCTTTGCTTCTTCGGACTCATCCGGTTGAACAGGCACAAGTGGCGCAAGCTCTTGCTCCGGCGTAGGTTCTATCTGGGGACTTTGGAGGTCCTTTTCTTCCGGTAAAATGTCTTCTTCCTTTTGTGGCTTTTCTTGGTTTGGTTCAAGGGTGGGCAGCACAATATCAGGTAGATTTTCGGGTGATGTCTGCGCCGGCATGTCAAGTTCTTCACTTGGATCTATGGGACTTTGTGGCAGAATAACAATGTTAGGTTCACTTGGCGCTACGGGGGGGGAAGAAGGTGCTATAGGAGCATTGCCTAAAGCATCTGCCGCCTTGGCAGGTGCAGCCAAACCGCAAAACCCTATCCCTGCCGCAAGTGCAAGCATGCAGGCTATGTTGTGAAGCTTTTTAATCATCTTGCTATCCATACGCGTTGCTTTTTATTACTGTACACGCTGAAAGGTGGCATCCCATGAGGGGGAACCTTGCGAAAGGTTTTGCCCAAAGCATTGCGCCTCTCCCCCAACACTTGAGCATTCAATCTGCTGCCCTAAATACGCCGCCCCTTGGGGGCAAGGGATTTCCTCGTCGCTAACAATACGCAAAACTTTCCCATCAACGATGGTAGATGTTACGCTTGCACGGCACAATCCTTTCTCCCCATCAATAGAAATGCTCCCTTGCCCTGTAGCGTCAAAAACATATTCCACCACAACGGGAGCCCCTGTCGTTAGACTTACAAGGCCTGTTTCGCAACGCCACACGCCTTCTAAAAAGCTGAGGTCTGTATTTTCCTCGGGCAGGATGAGTTCGTTTTGTTGTGGCTCTTCCGGTTCGGTGACTAACGGTTGTTCAGTCTCCACAGGTTGTGGCTCAGGCATACATAACGCTGCTTTATTGAGCAAGTCGTTATGCAAACCGTCAAGTTCAAGCGTAAGCTCGTTTTCAAGGGCCAAGGCTTTGTCTAAATCGAGTTGTAAGCCTTTAACGTCAGGCGGCATAAAGCATAATGAAGGCCATCCAAACGAAAAACCGGGTATCGAAACAAGGGGGGAGCGGCCTCCAAAGCTTGTCATAAGCAGGGCCAAAAGCAAGAGTAAAAGAAGTAAGGGCAAAAGCCACCATAACCAGCCAAAACCAAAGCGCCTGCCTGTAACCTCTGTACTTTCAACAGGGGTTGCCGCCAAAGGAACAGCCGCCTGAGGCTCTATGACAGGGGGGGACTGCGCAACAGCGCGTAACATTGAGATGTTTTCAGGCTTTGCACCTGCAAGCGCAGGGCCAAAGCCCCACCCCACCAACACAGGCTGATCGCCCACCACATACAAAAGGTTTTCGTCATTGCCCGGGTAATTCAAAGCCAAAGCCAGTATATGGCCAATCATGGATTTGTGTGTGTCGTCTGCTTGCTGAAGGCTCGTTGCCAAGGCAGCCAGATTTTCACCCATCAAAGCAATCTCGTCCATGACGGCTTGGCGTTGTTCAGGGGCGAGAGAGGATACCGGCTGAGCTTGCCCTTGTGCTGTGTAATACCAGTCAATGCTGTTGCGTGCGGTATCAAGCACAGGTTCTGCGAACAGCAAGGTATGCCGCGAATCAAGACGAGAGGAGATAAAACTTGTAATCTGGGAATGACATTCAGTGACCAAAATACCTTGATAGGCCAGAGGATGTATACGGTCACGCGGTGTTGAGGTAACAAAGGTTCCTGTCATGGCGTTTCCTGTATTTTCTTCTCGGTACCAAGGAGCGGTGTAATGCCGCTATTTTGTAAAAAAACAGCCACATCATGGGCAGCTAGGGAAAAACTTGTCTGGCGGTATGTTTCATCATCCAAAGAAATAAGCGTATTTATGCCCACCACATGTCCGTTGGTATCAAGCAAAGGGCCACCGCTATTGCCGGGTGAAAGCGCGGCAGTGTGTGCAATAAGGGCTGGATTTCGCTCCAAAACGGCACTAACAACGCCTTCTGAATAGATGATTTCAGGAATAGACTTAATATCCCCTTCCAAAAGGGCTCGAAATTTTGGATCGCTTTTTGACACGGCACTTGGATACCCCCAGGCACCAATTTTCATGGCTCGCTCAGCGCCAAAGCTAAAGGGCAGTATCGGCATTTCCATAGCCTTTGGGTCTTGAACACGCATGAGTGCGTAATCGCGCCCATTTTTTTTGTCTGTCTTGACAACCTCTGCCAGCGACACGCCTAAAAAATCGTTGCACACAATGTACGCGGTATTTTGTCCGCTCACCACATGCTCATTGGTGACAATGTAGCCGGGCGCCACAAAAAATCCTGTACCGATATTTTGAGGATTATCTCCTTTAAAGGTTACAATCATAACCGTAGCAGCCTCTGCACGCCGCAGAATAGTATCGGAGGTTTCTTGCGGTTGTGTTGTATTGGGCAGGGAGGAAGGGGCTATTTGCGACTCTAAAGAAGAAGGGCTTTTTTGCGTTGCAGGTGGCGTTGGTACTTTTTCTGGGGTTTGCGTTTGCGATGGCTCAGTGGATTGTGTGCTTTGCTGTGTTGATGGCGCGGCTATTGGCGGTGGGGCAGTAGATTGTGAGGTCGATTGCTCTGGTAAAAGGGCAGCGGCAATGCTACAGGGGTCCTGAGCAGAAAGGGCCAAAAGCGCTTGACGCTGCTTTTCAAGTTCTTCAATGCGCTGCTCAACGATTGCAAACTGATGGTCAAGGTCTGATGTGTCTTGCATCAACATATAAACAGCCCAAGCAATGCCAAGAAGAAGCAGTACGCTTATTCCAATAGGCCAAAAATAAGACTTTTTTGATGTTGTTTGTGTTGCTTGTGTGTCCATGGCAATTATTTACCTAAGTTTTTTCAAACACGTCCTCTTGGAAGATGAAGAAAGCTGGTTTTTTTTCATCTTGGGACGCTGCACCTTAAACGATGCACATTTTCCATTGGCATAGTAGGCAAGTCCCCCTTTTGCTTTTATGAAACAGGCTTGTTTTGCGCCCCGATGCCTAGAAAAATCCTAGCTTCCGATGGCAGCAAGTTCCGCTGCCCAAGACGTTTGAAGAGCAGAAATATCTGAAGGCAGCTCTTCCATTTCTTCACGGCTTTCTTTAAGGGCAGTGGCCTGCTGTACCATGTTGACAAGCTGTGTTTTTTCTGCCGCTGAAGGTGCTTTAGCGGTTACGGTTTGTGTGGCAGCTTTGCTTGTAGACTTTGCAGCTGAGCTTCCTTTAGGTTTAGGCGGCGCTTTTTTTGAAGCTGTCTCTACGGTAGTCGTGCTTGCAGTTGTTGCTGATACAGTGGTATTTTGGCGCTGGGCTTCTTCTACTATGGCACTCCAATATGCTTCTTCCTTTTGTTGCGTGACATCTAGGGTCACGCCAAGGATAGCTGAAACCTCTGTTGTGCCGTTTTTTATTTCTGCATAACGCGCATCAAGAGCCGCACGGGAAATCCGATTGGCTTTATATTCCGCTAGGGCTGTTTTAAATTCTCTGTCATAGCATTGCAAAGCCATGCGCGCTGAGGCCGTAATCGTATTGAGCCCTGAAATATCGCCTTCAAGTTGCTGCATGTAGTTGGCCATACGCGCGTTGGCCTTTTGCTCTTCTTGTGCAGAGGCTGATATATGTCCGGCAATCGCTCCGGTGGTCCCGCCTGCTACAGCTCCGCCAATGGCACCTTCCACGCGGCCTGTGGCTAAATATCCTGTAAGCATTCCCAATATGGTACCCACAGCCGTGCTTGTAACCATGGTGCGGCCGTATGCTGCCTCATCTTCACGAAGCTCAGCAATGGGTGCATAACACTGGGGATAGTGCGTCACATCCGTTATTTGTTCACCATATTTGCTGGCGCATCCTGTAAAAAAAAGACAGCTTATAATAAGAATAGCTGTTTGCTTTATCGTGCTAGTATGGCAAGAGCTAGTCATACTAACCTCCTTTTTAAACCCCATGTATACTTACAAAAAACATGAGCTTTGTAATTGATCGGCTAAAAAATAGATAGAAGGCTTTTGTTCAAGCAAAATCGCTCAAAACGCAAAGGAAGATGGCTCTGCGCCCAGACACTTACCGCTTGCTATGGTATGTTGCCAAAACCCAACAAAAGCTTAGGCCTGTGGTGTCATAAACACCTCAAAAAGGCCTGAACTTTGCCTTATCGCCACATGACTTAACGTTGTTTATAGATAAGGTCAGCAGGTACAATGGGAACCTGCTTCGCCTTTAGGGCTTCAATGGCCTTGTCTATGTTGTCAAATCTAAAAATAAGTGTTGCATTGTTTGTGCATTGCTGAACAAAGGCGTACATATATTCCACGTTTACATCTTCGCTGCTGACTGCACGCAAAATATGATCAAGCCCACCAGGCGTATCACGAACTTCCACAGCAACAACCTCGGTAATGCCCACTGTGAATCCGGCATCTTTAAGGATGGTATTTGCTTTTGCTGTGTCCTCAACAATAATGCGTAAAATACCAAAGTCAGACGTATCTGCTAAGGACAGCGCGCGAATGTTAATATTGGCAGAGGCCAAAGCGTTTGTAACACCTGCCAGCCTGCCGGCCTTATTTTCAAGAAAAATGGAAAGCTGTTCTATTTTCATAGCGATCTCTCATAGTATATGAACGCGCACAAAAAAACTGCGCTATGGCGTTTGCCAACCTAGTACAAATATGCCCACGCACAAACAAAACCGCTCATACCGTATGGTCATCGTTCCTTGATGATTTTGGCGTAATGTCCACTTCATCAGGTTCAGAGCTGGCTTTTTTAAAATTACGGATAGCCCTGCCAAGGCCTCCACCAATTTCCGGTAACTTGTTCGCACCAAAAATAATAAGCACTATCACCAAAATAATAAGCAATTCTTGCATGCCGATACCAAACACAAAAACCTCCTCAAAAATCGTCCCTCATATTACAATGTAGATTGTTATTACAATACGCGCAGTTTCGTATAAGGTCAAGCAAGCTATAGAACGCAGCAGGCAAGAACACATCCTCTATTTGGTACGATTATGACACGGGCGACGTGGCTGTGCTGTCATTTCAATGGCAACGCTTTTGCTGTATGCGTGCAGGCAGTATTGACAGGCCACCGCAAAGTATGTTCTGTGCTGCTTTTGGTTGTGCTCTTAGGGTATCAAAGCCTATCACAGCTTGGTTGCACTTTTTTTATCCTTGGTTGGAGGTTTTAACATGTCGTATGCTCCCATTCCCATGATCCCGGGGCCTGTTGCCATGCATCCTAAAATCCTTGCCGTCATGGGCCAAGAGGTTGGGACAGGTCATATTGAAGAAGATTTTTTGGGCCTATATACAGCCACAAGTCGTAATATGGCTACGATCATGGGGACAAAGCATCAAGTGGTGCTGATGACAGGCGAAGGCATGCTTGGCTTATGGGCGGCCCTTAAAAGCGTGTTAAAGCCCGGGGATGCCGTAGTCAGCGTAGGTACCGGTGTTTTTGGTGACGGCATTGGGCAAATGGCTGCTTCACTAGGCTGCCATGTTACAACAGTATCCCAACCTTATAACAGCACGCTCTGCGACCTTGCTCCTATTGAAGATGCCATTCGCAAAACAAGACCCGTCATGATCACAGCTGTACACTGTGAAACACCGTCCGGAACACTCAACCCTCTTGCAGAGCTTGGCCAGCTTAAAGCGGACCTTGGTGTGCCTTTATTCTATGTGGACGCTGTTGCCAGCCTTGGAGGGGCAGAGGTTTTGACTGACGCATGGCATATTGACCTTGTGCTTGGAGGTTCGCAAAAATGCCTATCCGCACCCCCAAGCATGACCATGGTGGGTGTCAGCCAGACTGCTTGGGATATTATTGAAAAAGTGGATTATAAAGGGTACGATGCCTTAAAGCCTTTTCGCACTATTCACGAAACCTCGTTTGCTCCATACACACCTTATTGGCATGGCCTTGCTGCACTGCATACAGCAACGCAGATCATTTTAGAAGAAGGCCTTGAAGCTGTATTTGCCCGCCATAACGATGTAGCTACAAAATGCCGAAAGGGCCTTATGAAACTTGGCCTTGATTTATGGACTTTACCTGAGGCCATCAATTCACCTACCGTTACCGCAGCCATAGTGCCAACAGGGGTAAGCTGGAATGATTGGAACGAGCGTTTAAAACGCCAAGGCCTAGTGTGCAGCGGTAGCTACGGCCCCATGGAAAACAAAGTCTTTCGCTTAGGCCATATGGGCGTACAAGCGTGTCCTGCTCTTATGCAGCAAGCCTTAGAAGCCATATCCAACGCACTGTAACATTTTATATAATAACCATTAACATATGGGAGATGTCATGCAACAATGCCCTTGCGGTTCAAGCCAATCCTTTGATCAATGCTGTGAACCATATATCATTGGCCAAAGCCTTGCCCCAACAGCAGAAAGCCTTATGCGGTCGCGCTATACGGCCCATGTCATTGGCAACTATGATTATCTGCATAAAACCGTGCATCCGGACATGCAGGATGATTCCGACTATGAAGAGATGCGCCAATGGTCTGAGTCTGTAGAATGGTTGGGCCTTGACGTGCTCAATCTGTCTGAAGGCGGAGCAACAGATACAAAGGGCACTGTGTCCTTTATTGCTCGCTATGCAGTGCAGGGCGTGCCCAGGCAAATCCATGAAGACGCTTTTTTCACGAAGGAAGGCGACACGTGGTTCTATGTGGACGGCAATGTCCATAGGCCTGAGCCCACACGCCGCGCCATACCCAAGGTAGGGCGCAATGACCCGTGTTCCTGTGGAAGCGGTAAAAAATTTAAAAAGTGCTGCGGCTAAAAGCTTGCAAGGCGCGCTAGACATGCATCCTGCACCCTTCCTGCAAAAAGCTTGATTGCTTCATGATGCAGGCAAGGGCATACGATGTTTTCATCCGCCACAGATACCTGTTCCCAAGGGCCGCCAATACGCGCAATAATGGTTGAGCGTTTCCATAAAGGTGTTACGCGATAATCAACATAAGCATTGATCCATTGCCCCACATGCGGCAAACGATCATTTGGCGGCCCCTTACGCGATACAGGGTCTAACGTTGCTACAAAACAAATGGCAGCATCCGTGCGTTTTGCCACAGCATTAACAACCGCATCTGCCCCCCAACTGTGCCCGATAAGAAGAACAGGTTGGCCTTGCATAGCATACATATTTACAAGATTAAGCACTGCAAGGCCTTCATGATGCTGCCGATAAAATACATGGCATGTCTGAGAGGAGCTTGAAGGCCATTGTCCAACAATGCCATAGGCATGCTGCATAAGGCCGTCTAAAAAACCTCCTACGACAACCACAAGCGGTCTAAATTCGGTTTTATCAAGACCACGCAAGCTATTAAGCAAGCCTTTTTCCTCGGCTGCCGTTCTTGGAGAAGCTTTTTTTAAGCGATCCAAGAGGTTTAATGGATTGCGCTGAAGCTCGTAACGTATTCTCATCACGCAGAGAATGGAGCCTCGCCAAAAGCGGCTTCGTACCGTTTTGCAAAGCTTTCTTTGTCAAATGTGTGTTCTTGGGTGCCTTGGCATTCCACACAAAAGCTGGAACAAGTGGCGCCAAGATAGGCAGAACGGACAGGGTCAAATCCCAGCGTAAGCCCTTTAAGAAGCCCTGCCCTATACGCGTCGCCTGCTCCTGTGGGATCCACCACAACATTTGCTTTGGCAATATCTATGGTTCGCATGGTTGTTGTATGCACAATGGAGCCTTGATCGCCCAAGGTTGTGATAAGGCATTTTGTCAGCTGGCGTATTTCAGCACGGGTTTTTTGTGTGGATTTGCACACCATTTCAAGCTCATAATCGTTGGACACCATAAAATTGGACCCTGCTATGCCATCAAGCAAATCATCACCTGAAAGCGCAGGGATTTGTTGGCCCGGATCATAAATATAAGGGATGCCAAGTTCACGAAACTTTTTGGGCAGACCTCGCATATCGTCAAGGTTGCCGGGTGAAACAATAGCCCAACTGTTTTCGTGGCCTGTGCTTGCAAAAGCAAAATCGCAGGAAAACTTCATGGCAGCAGGGTGAAAAGCGTTGATCTGATTGTTGCTTTTGTCGGTTATCAGATAGCAACTGGCTGTGTGTTCGCTAGGGATCCGCCGAACTCCTTCAAGGGGCAACCCAAGGGAGCCAAGATAGTGGGAGTATTCAGCAAAATCCCTGCCTGCTGAAGCTAGAATATAGGGTTTTTCATCTAACAAAGACAGCGTATAGGCAATGTTGCCTGCTGTGCCTCCACGGCGTTCCACAAGACCGTCTATAAGAAAGCTGACATTTAAAATTTTCAATTTATCGGGTAAAATATGGTCTTCAAACCCACCGGGAAAATTCATGATTCGATCAAAGGCCAAGGAGCCCGAAATATAAATAGCCATGTTATCTCCATGTTTATGATGTAGAAAGTGTTGAAGCCTTGATCCAATCCAAAAACGGCCCGTGCCCTTGTATGGGCCAATGAACGATACAAGGCGTTGTATAGGGATGATGCTCCTTAACCGTTGCCATAAGCTGTGGGATAGAGTCAAGCGTTGTCTGCGCAAACAAGGCAACTTCTGCATGTTGCTCAATCTTTCCCTGCCAGTGGTAGATGGACTGCATGGCAGGCATGATATTGACACCTGCAACTAAACGCTCGCTTACCAAAACTTCGGCAAGGAGTCTTGCTACAGTCATATCAGGTGCTGTGATATACACAAGCTCGGGCATGTACGCTCCGTAAAAAAGCAACCTCCAGAGCATTGTACGTGAAACGTGCTCCAGAGGTTGCATGTTATTTTTGCCACAAACCGACTTGGTAGGTTGTTAGACACGCTTTTGCAATGCTAAGGCCCCTAGCTCGCTGGCCCTAGCTTAATGTGAACAATTACAGTTGCACGTCTTTTCCAATAGATCCATAAGCTTTGTCGGCAAAACACCTCGTACAGATTCAAGGCTTACCATGCGGCGCATGATACCCAATTGATCTTGTAAGGGAATTTGCTTAGGACAAACATCTTCACACGCCAAAAGGCCCATGCAACCAAACACGCCGTTGTCATCGCCAATGACTTCGTAATAATCCTTGGCATCGCGTTCATCGCGTGGATCCACATAAAAACGAGCCAAGCGATTGATGGAGGTTGCACCAAGGAAATCTTTACGCATAAGAGCCGTGCCACAGGCTGCTACGCAGCAGCCACATTCAATGCAACGGTCCAATTCAAAAATTTCATTGGCAGTTTTGTTGTCCATGCGCTCTTCTTCGGCTGCAGGATCAAAGGTTTTGTCTGTGTGTAGCCAAGACTCAATGCGAGTCCATGCTTCACGAAACCATGTACCTGTATCCACAGATAAATCCCCAACCAACTTAAAGAACGGTAAGGGTTGAAGCACAATATGACTGTCCAAATCCTTGGTCTGAGTACTGCAAGCAAGGGTAGGACGCCCATTGACCACCATACCACAAGAGCCACAAATACCGGCGCGACAACAAAAATCAAATTGCAACGACGGATCCATGGTTTCCCTGATCTGGGTAAGCGCAATGAACAAGGTCATGCTGGGAATTTCATCTATGTAAAAAGACTGCATGCGCGGCTTGGAGCTTGGATCCAAGGGGTTATAACGAAACACTTCAATATGGAGCTTACGCATTGATTATTCCCCCTGCTTTTGGGCTTCAGAGCCAAAGGGTTTGATTTTATTCTCAGGAATATCGGCAGAAATAATCGTGCCGCCGCCATAGCCACGATCCCCGGGTGGAATCTCAAACCAAGGCGTGGCTTCTTCGTAGGTTAAGGTAGGCAGGGTATCGCCCTCTTTCCAGGTGGATAAGGTACGGTTGAGCCATTCTTTATCGTTACGTTCGGTATAATCCTCTCTGGCATGAGCACCACGGCTTTCTGTACGCATAAGCGCGCCATAAGCTGTGCAAAGGGCCAGTTTTATCATACCGGGTACGCGCAACGCCATGGAAAGTTCGGGCGTAAAGCCTGCACTTTTCCCATGCAGTCCAATATTATTAGAACGCTCAAGCAAAACTTGCAGCTTTTCCACACCGGCAGCAAGGTCAGCTCCGTTACGGAAAATGCCCACGTGATCCATCATGGCGTCTTGCATTTCGTCACGTAAAGTAAAGCAGTTCTCTTTACCGTTACGTCCATGCACAACGGTGTCAATACGCTGAGAAACAAGATTTGCAGCGTCACGCATGGCATTGGTAGAGAACACGGCGTCCTCGGTACCTTGCAAGTATTCAACAACCTTACCACCCACAATACGGCCTGCTACAATGGTTTCTGCCAAAGAGTTACCACCAAGACGGTTAAAGCCGTGCATATCCCAACAAGCAGCTTCGCCTGCTGAGAAAAGCCCTTTAAGGCCATAGGCTGCACCGTCCCTATTGGTGCGAACGCCGCCCATGGAATAGTGCTGGGTTGGGCGTACAGGAATAAGCTGATGGATGGGGTCAACACCTAAGAAGTGACGGCAAATATCGTACACTTCACGCAAATTCGTTGTGATATGCTTCTCTCCAAGGTGGCGAATATCAAGCCAAAGGTGCTCGCCATAAGGAGTTTTAACCCCAAGGCCTTTGCGCATATGTTCAGTCATGCGTCTGGACACCACGTCACGAGATGCCAATTCGGCCTTTTCAGGCTCATAATCAGGCATGAAGCGGTACTCGTTCACGTCAAGCAAGGTTCCGCCATCACCGCGGCAACCTTCAGTAACTAAAATATCTGTGGGCACGGTACCTGTGGGGTGGAACTGGATAGCTTCCATATTACCCATGGGCACAACGCCCGTTTCAAGGGCGCAGATTTGGCCGCCACCATCACAGATAACAGCATTGGTAGTGGCTTTATAAATCCGGCCATAACCGCCTGTGGCAATGAGCGTTGCTTTAGCAAAATATGCAGCAAGCTCGCCTGTGCGTAAATTTCTGGCAATACAACCCATGCAGTTGACACCGTCATGGATCAAAGCTTCGGCTTGCACCCTATCGTGCATGGTGACGCCAAGCTCAACCAATTTATTATCTAATGTAAACAGCACGGCATGGCCCGTACCGTCAGCAGTGTAGCAAGTACGCCATTTGGCAGTACCACCAAAAGCTCTTGAATGGATAAGGCCTTCTTTTTCCTTTTTCTCTTCAATCTGGAAGGGCTTTCCACCTTTAAAATAGGTTTGCATCCCGGCTTCAATACGGTTCCAAGGAACCCCCATAAACGCCATTTCGCGCATGGCGATGGGCGCGTTTTCAGCAAACATGCGCGCAACTTCTTGGTCGCACCCCCAGTCAGAACCTTTCACAGTGTCTGTGAAATGCACGTCAGGAGCATCACCTTCACTCATGATGGAATTACCAAGAGCTGCCTGCATACCGCCTTGAGCGGCTGAAGAATGTGATCTGCGCGGTGGCACAAGGGTCAAACAAATGGTGCTAAAACCGGCTTCTGCGGCAGCAACAGCCACGCGCTCACCGGCAAGTCCGGCACCAATACACAATAAATCCGACTGAAAAATCTGCATATGTCAAACTCCTCCATTGGGCTCGACTACACGGCAAGAAAGCAAAAACGGGCCAAGGTAAGCAACCCAATACCAGTAAAGCCAGCGGTCATGATAATTTCATTGCGCTGCCAAAAAGCACGGTTGGAACGCTTGATATAGCCGTACTTTACGCCAAGGCGGTAAAAACCGATGCTCACATGCAATTCAGCCATGGGTAAAAGCACAAGGTAAAACCATAACCAGCCGTCTTGGACGCGAGCCGCACTTTTTTCAGCGGTGATGGGCAAGGTTGAAAGCACCACGTACATATGAATGCTTCCCATGACCAGAACCACAATGGCGCTTACCACTTGCACAACCCAAAGCCACGTGTCCTTGTGGCGCAACGCTTTGGCATTGGTTAAAAAGGTGCAAGCCTCACCGGCTTTAAAGGGCATTTTGCGGGCGGCGATGATAAAATGATAAATCATGAGCAAAAAGATAATGGGGCCGCCAACTTGTGCCATGTATGTGGCTTCAAAAAACCAGCCTACCCAGTTCATAAGCTTTGGACTGATAACCACACTTGAAACAAGAAAAAGGTGAGACCACAAAAAAAGGATGAGCACGACACCTGAAACTGCCTGGATAAAATCCAGACGGGTGGGATTGCAACCCTTTGCCGTGTTGACATTGGCACAGGGCGATCCAGAAGTTTGCGTCATGGTGATACTCCTGAAGTCTTTTAAAGATCCAAAAAAACGCTGAGACAGCGCGGGGCAACATAAAAGGGTTTTTCTATGTACACCAATGTTTTGCGGTTGTCAAAAAAAACTGGAAACCCACTCTACATGGAAAAAGCTGCACTATGTAAACTTTTCCTAAACTATTTCATTCAATTATTGACTATTATTCAATTTTATACACCAGATTCTGGCCAAGGACAATCCATTGACAAAACACATTTACTGTTTATTATTTTTTAGTTTATAAGCTTTTTTGAAAAAGGCATTACACAATATCAGACACCTTTTATATACCCGATCAGGAGTTTCCATGTTCGGTTTTCTTTTCAGAAAAATTTTCGGTTCCCAAAACGACCGCTTTATCAAAAGCTTACGTCCTTTGATTGCACAAATCAACAAGCTTGAGCCTGAAATGCAAGCCCTTAGCGATGAGGAGTTTCCCTTACGCATGAGCGAGTACAAACGGCAAGTACAAGAAGAAGATCGCTCATTAGATGACCTTTTGCCCGAAGTTTTTGCCCTTGTACGTGAAGCCTCTGTACGAACCCTTGGCATGCGTCACTATGACGTACAACTTGTGGGCGGCATTGCCCTGCATAAGGGAAAAATTGCAGAAATGAAAACAGGCGAGGGAAAAACCCTTGTGGCCACATTGGCAGCTGCCCTTAACGCGCTTACGGGTAGGGGCGTGCATGTGGTTACAGTGAACGATTATTTGGCAAAACGCGATGCCGCATGGATGGGCCAAGTTTACGCCGCCCTTGGTTTGACCACAGGCGTTATTGTGCACGGGCTGTCTGACGAAGAGCATCAAATAGCATACAGTGCCGACATCACCTATGGCACCAATAACGAATTTGGCTTTGATTATCTTCGTGATAATATGAAATTTTATGCCGAACAATTGGTGCAGCGCGATCATTATTTTGCCATTGTTGACGAAGTGGACTCTATTTTGATCGACGAAGCCAGAACACCATTGATCATCTCTGGCGCTGCAGAAAAATCCACTGATATGTATTTGCAAATGGACGCCTTTGTTCGCAAGCTTACGCCTGAAAAAGACTTTCTTGTGGATGAAAAAGCGCGCACTGCCATGCTGACAGATGAAGGCACGGCCAAGCTTGAGCGCGCACTGCGCATTGAAAATTTGTACGACCCAACCAACATCACCATACAACACCACGCTTTGCAGGCTTTGCGCGCCCATTATGCCTATAAACGCGATGTGGATTACCTTGTCAGCAACGGCAAGGTGGTTATTGTTGACGAATTTACAGGCCGCCCCATGGACGGACGACGTTTTAGCGACGGCTTGCACCAAGCCCTGGAAGCTAAAGAAAAGGTTGCCATTGCTGCCGAAAACCAAACGTTAGCCAGCATTACCTTTCAAAATTATTTCCGCATGTACGACAAACTGTCGGGCATGACAGGCACGGCAGATACCGAAGCTGTGGAATTTGGCCAAATTTATAATCTAGATGTTGTGAGCATTCCCCCCAATAAACCCATGATTCGCAATGATTTTCCGGACAGCATCTACCGTACTCGCGTTGAAAAATTCAGGGCCATTGTACGCTCCATTGAAGAGCTACACACCAAAGGCCAACCCGTGCTTGTGGGAACCATTTCTATTGAAACATCGGAACTTATATCCAATATGCTTCGTAAAAAAGGAATCCCACACAACATCTTAAACGCCAAGCATCACGCCAAAGAAGCAGAAATCGTTGCCCAAGCAGGGCAGGCCGGTAAAGTAACCATTGCCACCAACATGGCCGGCAGAGGCACAGACATTACCCTTGGTGACGGCGTGATTGACCTTGGAGGCTTGCACATTTTAGGAACAGAACGCCACGAAAGCAGGCGTATTGACAATCAGCTGCGTGGACGTTCTGGGCGTCAAGGCGATCCCGGCTCCTCGCGCTTTTACCTTTCACTTGAAGACGACCTCATGCGCTTGTTCGGATCTGACCGTCTTTCAGGGCTCATGCAAAAGCTTGGCATGGAAGAAGACGAACCCATTGAAAACCGCATGGTTTCGCGCGCCATTGAAAACGCGCAAAAACGCGTGGAAGGTCATCACTTTGAAATTCGTAAAACATTGCTTGACTATGACAACGTTATGAACCAGCAACGTGAGGTGATTTACACCTTGCGCCGCGAACTTATGCAGGAAGCAGACCTTGAAAGCTTACTCCATGAATACCTTGATGATATTCTGGAAGATATATACGCACCTATCGAGTTGGCACCCAAGGATCAGCCGAGCGAGGAAGACATCAGCTCTGTACGCGCACGGCTGCGCGATGTGATGAATATTGACCGGATGCTGGGTCAAGAAGCGCCGCTCCCTGACCGCGACACAACACGCAAGCTTATACTTGCTATCTTCGACCAATTAAAACGCGAATCCCATGGCGTTTTTCAAGACCTTATCCGCTATTTCCTTATGGAAGAGCTTGACCGTTCTTGGAAAGAGCATTTGCGCAATATGGATTCTTTGCGCGATGGCATTGGCCTGCGTGGCTATGGACAGCGCGATCCAAAGCTGGAATACAAACGCGAAGGCTTCCAGATGTTTCAAGAGCTCATTGAAAAAATTAAAGAAGGCTCGTTCAGGGCTCTCACACGATTGCGCGTGCAGCCTTCTGCTGAAACAAACGAACCAAAAGAAGCCCCTGCCCCTTCAACAGAACTCCAACACAAAGAAGCAGAAAAACTTTCCTATAACGCGGCCTCAAGCGAAGACGACGCCAACACGCCGCAACGCGCTGACAACCGCCCGGGAAGAAACGAAACCTGCCCTTGTGGGAGCGGAAAAAAATACAAACGCTGCTGCGGCATGAATGGCTAAGAACAAACTGATTTTTTAAGCTTTACGCGTTTGTTCGTTCACGGCTAACTTGTTTGGGCATGCCCTTGTTATTAAGGGTATTTAGAAAATACAGCCTTCAACACTGCAAAAGCGTCTGCTCATTACATTATGCAGACGCTTTTCATAAACAAGCAAAGTGCAAGCTGCGCGCCTTGAACAGCTTGTACCTTTCATGAGATATGTATGAACAACGAGCAAGAACGATCGTATACTATAAAAGTGGAATTTGCACATCTTGATGCGCAAGGACACATTAAGCCTCATGGCTATCAACATATTATAGGAAGGGTCGTTGATGAACATTTGGAGTTTTTTCAGATAGATTTTAATGCCTGTTTGCAACAGCAGGTAAGCTGGGTTGTTGTTGCCCTTAATGTGGACATAAAAAAACACGTTCAGGGCTGTGCAACTTTACATATAAAAACATGGTACAGTGAACGAAAAAGGCTACATTTTCGCCGCGAAATAGAGGCACTAGACGATGCCGGGGATGTGGTCTTTGTGGCATCTTTATATTCAGTTTTATGGGATTTGCAGGCGCAAAGTATCTATCGAAAGGCTGAACTGCCCTTTGAACTTCTTCCCCCGCATCCTGATTTTCGCCTGAATAGGAGCCCCGTTTTTAGGGAAAAGCTTGAATACACAAAAATTGACGAACGGCAAATGTTACGAAGCTATATTGACCCATTAGGGCATGTGAACAATTGTCGCTACGGGGAGTTTGCTTTTGATGCCTTACCGGATGCCCATGCAGACCTTTCAAAAATCACTGGATTTGATATCTATTTCTGCTCAGAGCTGACCTTGCATGATACCATTCGCATAGAAAAAAACATCCAAGAAAGCATTACTTTGCACGGCTATAATCAAACGCGGCAAAAAACGTCCTTTTACTGCATCTTCCATATGAAAAATTCGGCATAGTTTGCTTAGCGCATACAAAAAAAACCCTGAAAATAAGCCGCACTACATATAAAACAAAAAAAATTTGCGAACTGTGAAAAAAAGACTTGCCAAGACAAGGCATTTATGCGTAATATCCCTTTTCGCGCCGAGGTGGTGGAACTGGTAGACACGCTATCTTGAGGGGGTAGTGG
>CAYJIX010000014.1:0-44252 GCA_964370375.1 uncultured Desulfovibrionaceae bacterium
TTGGTCAAGCCAAGACGTTACCGTAACTGTGAATGGCACCAACGATGTTCCTGTCATCGATACCGCCACAGGCGTTCAAGTATCCGAAGCTTACTTTGAAATGGGTACAAATAAGGATGATGACGACAACTTCCCGAACCAAACCACAGCCTTTGGTACTATTTCCTTCTCTGACGCAGGCAATGGCGATGCTGAATTGTCCTTCAGCTGGAATACAGAACAGCCTGATCTTTGGACCAGTGAAGGTGATAAAGTACAATGGGAAGTAAGCGCAGATGGTTCAAAGCTTACTGGTTATACTGGTGTGATTGGTGAAAGCTCTTATAAAGAAGTGATTACAGCAGAAAGGGGTTATGATCCTGCTAATCCCGATAATTACGAAGTAATATTCAAAGAGCCTGTAATGCATGATACCCCCAATACTGCTGGTGGTTCTGACTACAACACAGACATTGATAACGACGGAAACTTGAATCCTAACGGAGATGCGCCGGGTGCCACAGACACGAACCCAAGCCTCAATTTAGGCTTTACGGTCACCAATGGTGCTGGTGGTTATACTTCCGACTCCGTAAGCGTTGAGATCCAAGACGACATTATTGAGCTGGGCTCGGACAGCGAACAAGTCACCACAGATAGAGAATTTGTTTCTACGAAGTTTGACTTTTCCGGAGAATATGGCAGCGCAAACGTAGCCCTTGACGGCAACGCAGCCTTTGATGACCAAATTACTGATTCTGGTCTTACGTTTAGTGCTGCCAAGGTAAAACTTGATGCCGATGGCAACATAATAGCCAACGAAGCTGGTGAATTACTAGGGGAGCTTGCAGGTAATCAAGAAGTAGTTCTTTATAACCCTTCCAGTGCTGGTTATACCCCCGGTCTTGGTATTGGTGTAGTGGGCGGAACTGGCCTTGATGGTGAAATTGCTCACGATAGAGACACCAACACTTCTGAAGCTCTTGTTATCGAAGTTCCTGATGGTCAGCTTGCCTATGGTTTCAATATTGAACTCTCCTGTATTACGCACTCAAAAGAAGCAGGTAATTCTACAGTACTTATAGATACAGGCAAGATTGTGCTCTTCAAAGCGGGGGTCATAGTTGGTATCTATAACATTGATGGTACGCCTAGTGAAGATGGTAAAGAGCTTGTGACGGAAAACGAATTCACAACCGGTTTTGATACAATTGTTATTTACTCTACAAATAATGGTGTTGAAAATGGCTACGATAGTGAGTTTGTAGTCTCTCAGTTTGAATTGATAGCTCCTGAAGATGGTTTTATTGCAAGCCATGAGGGTTCTTTTTCTATAAGTGGTGCTGACGGTATTGCTTCCATGGAAGTGAAAGAGCTAACATACGGCGATCAAACTGTAGATTTGACCGGAACTGCACCCTTTACCCTTAATGTTGATGGTGTAGAGCTTACAATTACCCTTGAGAATGGACAGTATATTGCCACTGCCGGCACGGGTGAATCTGCAGAAACATACTTCACCCTTGTTCTAGATACCAACGGTAATTGGTTGATGCACCAGTACAAACATCTTAAAGAAAATATCGTTTTTAAAGCTGTTGCCACTGATAAGGACGGCGATTTTGCCTACAAAGATGTGACCATTGATACCGATGATGAGCCTTCAGTGACAGTACCAACGGTGGAAACTTCGGACGTTACCCTTTACGAAGAAGTCCTTGATGGCGGAACAAAAGATCCTAATGCAGCTGCTGGCGATGTATCTTCTTTCTCCGGCACAGTGATACTTAGCTTCGGCAATGATGGTCTTGCTGATGGAACGAATGATAAGGCTTTTGCTTGGGACCTGCCTAATACAGAAGCAGAACCGTTCAATAACCTTAAAACCTCTGCTGACGAAAAATCCATTGATTGGAAGGTTTCTGATGATGGCCTCGTTATGCAAGGTTTTGTGGAAGGCGATGAAGGTCGCGTTGTTATTAAGGTTGAGCTTAATGGAGCGGCAATCGACGGCAACAATGGCTATACAGTTACCTTATATGAATCCATTGAACACGATGCGCCTGATGCTGGTATCTTGAACGATGCAAACAGCGATTTGCCCAATAATGATAATGCCGACGCCAATCTCCCAACTGACCTCAACTTTGGCTTCACCATTACTGATGCTGATGGCGATACAGCTAAAGGTGAGATTCAAGCGCATATTGAAGATGATATCATTGCTATGCGCTCCACGATTAACACTGAGGACTCGAAAACTGTTTCTGTTGATATTGATGATTTTAAGCAGTACCTAGGCTCTGTCAATTCGAAAGAAGTGGAAATTGGAGGATTGACGTTCACTGCCGGTGTTTTTGATGGCGATTCCTTTGGAGACTCTACCAAGGGCGACAAATTCTTAACTATTTATGAAAAAGGCTCCGTGGAAGGGATTGGCGTTGCTAACAGGCAGACAATTGGAGGCGGTGGCGGTCAAGTTGACAACACAGGTAATGAACACGAAGCCGTTCAAATTGAGCTCCCAGTCGGGCAGACAAGCAGTTATGTTACTTTTACGCTAGCAGAATGGAACGGTGGAGGTAACCCAACTGTTGTACTCTATAAAGACGGGGTGGAATTAGATGCTAGCCTTTATGAACTTGTGGTTTTCCCTGACAGGAAAGAATTTAAAGTCACTCTGGATAGTGGAGTTTCCTTTGATAAAATTGTCATTGCTACGAATGGAAATGGAGCCGATGACTTCGTGCTTGGTAGCATGAGTTTTGAGATGGTCACTACCACTGTAACAGGTACGTTTGACATTGAAGCCGCTGATGGTTTGGCTGAGCTTGATGTTGCAGTGTTTGCTGCAAACGGTGAAGAATATGTCATGGCATCTGAACCGAGTGGAACAACAACAACCTATACATACACGGATACTGATGATGTTTTAGGATTTACACTTACCATAGACCAAGGCAAAGCTCCCATTGAGTGGGTATTTACGCCTAGTGCAGGATTTGAAGAGCAAGCAAAAATCACCTTCACTGCAACCGACAATGATGGCGACAAGACGGAATACACCGTCACCGTTGGATCTGGTACGCTTGCTGGTGAAAGCTTCGATGATGTCCTCTTCGGGCTTGCCGGCAACGACAAGCTGTATGGCGAAGGCGGCAATGACATGCTCTTTGGCGGCAGCGGCGATGATGAACTCTTTGGCGGAGACGGTAGCGACGTGCTTTATGGCGGCGCCGGTGCTGATAAGCTGTACGGCGGTTCCGGCAACGATATCCTGTTCATGGATGTGAACGATATCTTGGTGGATGGCGGTGAAGGCGAAATGGACGTTCTGGTTGGCAACCTTACCAAGGACGAGCTGGAAGACAAACTCCAAGACGGCACCATCACCAATGTTGAAGTTTTGGTTCTTGATGGCAACGGCACCGTGGATGAAGAGTTTGTCCAAGATAAGCTCCTCAACGCTGACGGAACCTTACAGAACGGCTGGACTGCTGATACGAACTCGTCCATCACAGCTAATGGCCACACCTATTACGAAGTCACCACAAATGACCCTGCTGCTGATGCCATTACAGTGTTTGTGGAATCAAGCCGTGTTGACATTCCCTAACCTTTAATAGATTCAGCAGGCTGAAATGTTTTAGCCTAGCATAAGTAACCTAAAAGCCCTTGGCCTTTGAAAGAAGGCCAAGGGCTTTTGTTTTTGATTGTTTTTGTTGGCTGTTTTTGTGGCTTTTTAAAGGCAAAAGGCATGCATGCAAAGACATACCACCTGTGCCCTTTATACGCTAAAGGGGAGGTATGCTTTTTATCCTCGTTTTGTGTGGGGCGTGACTGTGTTGCCAAGCAATGGTAACGTTGTGTTGGTAGCGACGAGCGCACAAGACAAGGTTTTTGCGCCATGATGTCACTGCGAGAAAAAAAGCTTCGAGATTTTTGTATAAAGAGGTTCTTTTTAACGTTTTTTCGTAGCAGTCTATGTGTTTTGACAGGCTATTTGTGCCCTTTAGGAGATGCCTTTAGTCCTTGCTGCAAGTGGGTAACGTTGTGTTGGTCATGGCATTTACACAGGGCAAGGCGTTCATTCACACACCAACAAAAAAGAGCCGGAAATTCCGGCTCTTTTCATCGTACAATACTATAAACAGCTTGTTTTTTACGGTGTTGTTGTTTGAGTTATACTAGATTCATGCAACCCCCCACCAAGGGATTTGTACAGGTTGATCATATTGGCATCTCTAGTGGCACGTGCTGTAACAAGGTTGATTTGGGCCGTATACATGGCGCGCTGCGAATCAAGCACTACAAGGTAGCTGTCAATGCCTTTTTCGTAACGAGTAAAGGACAGGTTGTAGGCATCTGTTGTTGCGTTAAGCAAGGATTTTTGGGCGTTTAGCTGCTCGGTAAGGGTTGCGCGAAGGGCTAAATTATCAGCGACTTCACGAAAGCCATTCTGAATGGCCCGTTCGTATTCAGCCACAGCAATGTCACGATTGGCCTCAGAAACGCGTAAGTTGGCCATGTTTTGTCCTGCCGTAAAAATGGGCAGGTTGATGTTTGGCAAAAAGTTCCACATGCCGGTGCCTGCGGAAAACAGGTTTTGAATATCGTTACTGGCTGTACCCAAGGCCGCAGTTAGGGTGATGCTGGGAAAAAAGCGCGCACGTGCTGCACCAATATTGGCGTTGGCTGCTTGCAGCAGGTGTTCATATTGGCGTATGTCAGGACGTTTGAGCAATACTTCTGCCGGCAGGCCCACCGGCAACTCCCTCCATGGGGCAAGTTCTGTTAAGGCCTGAGTTGAAATGGAAGCGTCAGTAACAGGGCTTCCCACAAGCAAGGAAAGTGCGTTTAAATCTGTTGCCACAAGCCCTGTATAGCGGGCAATATCAACGCGTGCGCTATCCACGCTGGTTTGGGCTTGCTTTAAGTCAAGCTCAGAGGAAACACCTGCGTCATAGCGGCGCTTGATCATGTCATATGAGGCCTGTTGGCTGACCAGGGTTTCTTTTGCAATGTTTAAGCGTTCGCGGTCTGCAATGAGCATAAGGTAGGCATTGGCCACTTCACCAAGTAAGGTGATGTGCGTGCTTCTTTTTGCTTCTTCTGTGGCTAAGAAGTTTTGCAGGGCTTCTTCGGATAGGCTTTGAATTTTTCCAAAAAGGTCTATTTCATAGGTGCTTAGTCCAAAGGTTGAGCTGTACTGACGGTCAATAAAAGATTCACCTGTTCCTGACAAATCACCAGAAATCCGTTGTACTTGACCTGCACCGCCTGCTTGCAGATGAGGAAAAATATCGGCACGCTGGATACGGTACTGAGCCCTAGCACGCTGAATATTAAGCACAGCTATGCGCAGATCGCGGTTGTTTTCAAGGGCAGTGGTTAAAAGGCGTTGTAGCTCAGGATCTGTAAAAAAATCGCGCCAGCCTATGGTATCGGCATTTGCAATGTCTGATGTTTGCGCCTTAGCAAGGCTTTGATGCGGCCAAGCATTCTCCACAGGCAAATCAGGTTGTTGATAGTTTGGCGCAAGGCTGCAACCTGTTAAAACGGTCAAGCTAAAAACAAGTACGATAAGGTAACGCAAGGGCATGATATATTCCTTTACTGCAAAGTTTGAAGGCAAAAATGTTTTGCCTTTGCTTATTGTATGGGTTTATCAAGACTGTGTTTTGGTGCATCCTCAATGCTGTAAGGCTGTTTTTTATTGCCCATAAACAGCCTTGTCACCACCACAAAGAACAGCGGAATAAAGAAAATACCTAAGGCCGTCGCTGCAAAGGTTCCACCCATAACTGCGGTTCCAATGGCGTTTTGACTACCGGAGCCTGCTCCTGTGCTCGTAGCCAAAGGCAAAACCCCAAGCAAAAAGGCAAATGATGTCATCAAAATGGGACGAAGGCGCATGCGCGAGGCTTCAATAGTGGCAGCCAAAAGGTCCTGTCCTTTTTCATGCAATTCCTTAGCAAATTCCACAATCAAGATAGCGTTCTTGGCTGAAAGGCCAATGGTTGCCAAAAGCCCCACCTGAAAATACACATCGTTGGAAAGGCCTCGTCCCGTGGCAGCCAAAAGGGCTCCAAGCACACCAAGAGGCACCACAAGCAACACAGAAAACGGCACAGACCAGCTTTCATAAAGGGCTGCTAAACATAAAAAGACGACCAAGATGGACAAGGCATACAGGGCAGGGGCTTGAGATCCGGACATGCGTTCTTGATATGATAATCCTGTCCATTCATAGCCAATACCCGGATTTAGTTTGGAAATCATTTCTTCCATGGCCAGCATGGCGTCACCGGAGCTTCCGCCAAGGGCAGGCGCACCTAAGATTTGTACAGCAGGAACGCCGTTGTAGCGTTCTAGGCGAGAGGGCCCATAGGACCATTCTGTTTTGGCAACAGCGGTAAAGGGTACCATGTCGCCATCGGCATTACGGAAATACCAATAGGAAAAATCATCAGGAGCCATACGAAACGGCGCGTCTGCTTGTACATACACTCTTTTTACGCGGCCTTTATCAATAAAGTCATCAACATAGGCACTGCCCCAGGCAATGCCCAAAGTGTTATTTATGGATTCAAGCGATAGGCCAAGGGCTTCGGCCTTGTTTTTATCAACGGCAACGCGCAGTTGCGGTGTGTCCTCAAGGCCATTAGGCCGTACACCCGAAAGCAAAGGATTGGCTGCCGCCATGCCAAGAAGCTGGTTTCTGTTTTCGATAAGCGCTTCATGCCCAAGGCTTGCACGGTCTTGCAACATAAGGTCAAAACCTGTGGCATTGCCAAGCTCCATCACCGCAGGAGGGGCAAAGGCAAAGGCTAAGCCCTCACGGATGGTAGAAAATTTTGCCATGGCCCGGCCTGCAATGGCTTCAACGCTTTGCGAGGCTTCACTGCGCGAGTTCCAGTCTTTGAGTCTGACAAATCCAATGCCTGCATTTTGACCACTCCCTGCAAAACTAAAACCTGCCACAGTCAAAATTGATTCAATGTTGTCTTTTTCATCTTCCATAAAGTGTTGTTCAATTTTTTTAAGCACGCTAAGGGTATCTTCCTGCGTAGATCCTGCAGGTAGCTGGATTTGCGTGAACAAAACACCTTGATCCTCATCAGGCAAAAAGGCTGTAGGCATGCGCAATATGAGCCAGCCAAGCAATACAACAAGGGCCAAAAAGATTGCCAAAAACCGCTTTGGTCTAGTGATGGTTTTGTCAACAAGGCCTTGATATTTAAGGGTAGTTCTGTCAAAGCTGCGGTTGAACCAGCCAAAAAAGCCGGTGGTTCTGCCGCCACTATGGGGTTTGAGCATGGTAGCGCATAGGGCAGGGGTTAATATAACCGCCACCACAACTGAAAGTGCCATGGCAGAAATGATGGTTATTGAAAATTGACGATAAATAACCCCCACAGAGCCGCCAAAAAAGGCCATGGGCAAAAACACGGCTGACAATACCAAGGCAATACCCACAAGGGCTCCTGTGATTTGATCCATGGATTTACGGGTGGCTTCTTTTGGTGGTAAATGCTCCTCACTCATGACTCGTTCCACGTTTTCCACAACCACAATGGCATCGTCCACCAACAAACCAATGGAGAGCACAACCCCGAACATGGTTAATGTATTGATGGAAAAACCAAAGGCTGAAAGAACACCAAACGTACCAAGTAAAACAACAGGTACTGCAATGGTGGGGATGAGTGTGGCTCTAAAATTTTGTAAGAATAGGTACATGACCAAAAAGACCAAAAGCACCGCTTCAAACAGGGTTTTCACAACCTCGTAAATAGAGATACGCACAAAGGGCGTAGTGTCAAAAGGTTCTACAACACGTAGTCCTTGGGGGAAATACGTCTCCATTTCGGCAAGTTTATCACGGGTAGCTTCAACCGTTGCCAAGGCATTGGCGCCTGTGGCAAGGTTAATGGCAACGCCTGTGGCAGGCTTGCCATTAAAACGGCTCAAAACAGCATAGCTTTCTGCGCCAAGCTCCACGCGGGCCACGTCTTTAAGCAGCACCTCTGATCCGTCAGGGTTCGTGCGTAGCAAAACATTTTCAAATTCTTCAACTGTTTGCATCCGTGATTGAGCATTGATGGTGACGTTAAGCTGTTGCCCGGCTAAAGAAGGCGTTCCACCAATTTGCCCCACGGTGATTTGGGCATTTTGTGCTTGCACGGCACCGACAATGTCTGATGGGATGATGTTAAAATTTTCTAGCTTATTGGGATCTAACCAAATCCGCATGGCATAGGGTGAGCCAAAAAGCTGCGCTCCGCCAACGCCCGGCAAGCGACCAAGGGCGTCAAGAACGTTGGATGACACATAGTCGGATATATCGGTATCGGTCATACTGCCATCTTCAGACACAAAAGCATATACAATTAAAAAGGAGCTTGACGTTTTACGAACGTTAATGCCTTGTTGTTGCACTTCTTGCGGAAGGTTCGGCGTGGCAAGTTGCAGTTTGTTTTGTACTTGTACTTGAGCAATGTCAGGGTCAGCTTGGGCGTCAAAAGTGAGCTGAATACTGGCTTGTCCTGAAGCATCGCTGGTGGATTTTATGTATAGCAGGTAGTCAATGCCCTGCATTTGCTGTTCTATGACCTGGGTTACGGCATCTTCAACCGTTTTGGCCGAAGCACCAGGGTATGTTGCTGTAATTTCTACAGCAGGTGGAGCAATTTGCGGATATTGTGCAATGGGCAGGTTCAAGATGGACAGGCCACCGGCAAGCATGATGATGATGGAGATAACCCAAGCAAAAACAGGGCGATCAATAAAAAAACGAGCCATAAAAATTCCTTGAAGATAAAAAGAAAAGTATACGAGTATAAAAAATTATGCCTTTAGCGTTAGCAAAAGTGTTTGAACTGCTGCATAACATCTACTAAAGGGCTTTTGCCCATGTTAGGGAACGCATACGCACCTCTATGAGCGAGGAACCAAAAAGGCACATGCCCTTAAGAGGCTTTGGCAGGTAGAGCCTTAACAGGTATGCCCGGGCGAATTCGTTGCAAATTATCAACAATCACCACATCGCCACTGGCTAGGCCCTTGGTAACAACCCAATTGTTTCCGTGGCTTCGTGGAGTTGTAATTGAACGACTGGCCACAGTGCCGTTTTCAACAACATAGACCAAGGGATCTCCCTTACTGTCGCGCACAACAGCACGTTGTGGGATGAGGACTGCGTTTTCATCCACACCTTCAGTCACTTCGGCGCGCACATACAAATTGGGCAATAAATCGAAACGAGGATTGGGGAAAACGGCACGCAAGGTCACCATGCTGGTGCTTGGGTCAACGCTTACATCAGTAAATTCAAGTGTTCCTGTGCGGTCGTACTCTGATCCGTCCTCAAGGCGCAATTTAACAACAGCTTGTTGGGAACCGTCTTTTTGTAGCGACCCACTTTCAAACGCTTTTTTTAAACGAAGAAGTTCCGCGCTTGATTGAGTCATGTCCACATACATGGGGTTAAGCTGTTGGATCGTGGCTAGGTTTGTGGCTTGATTTTCAGTAACAAGCGCGCCCGGTGTGACGTTTGATTTGCCAATGCGGCCTGATATGGACGCTGTAACCTTGGTATAGTCAAGGCGAATGCGGGCGTTTTCAAGGGCAGCTTTGCTCACTTGCACATCAGCCAAGGCTTGCTTGTAGGTTGCTTCTGCGTCTTCAAATTCCTGACGGCTCACCGCGCTGACAGCGACTAAATCTTTAAAACGATTGTATTTTAAACGATGCGGTTCAATGTTGGCCTGAGCTTTGGCAAGGCTTGCTTTGGCACTGTCGTAAGCAGCTTGGTAAATGGCAGGGTCAATTTGATACAATACATCATCTTGCATAACGTCGGTGCCTTCGCGAAAAAGGCGCGATTGGACGATGCCAGAAACTTGTGGGCGTACTTCTGCCACCTGAAAGGGTGTTGTGCGTCCCGGCAGCTCTGTTGTATAGACAACGCGTTGCGGCGTAACAGTGATGGTGCCTACCTCAAGCTGAGAAGCTTGCGGTCCTGTGGCTACCTTATCGTTTGCGTCACAGCCGACAAGTCCGAAAAAGGCAAGGAAAATGACAAAAAAGGCCTGAGAACAAAATGAGATAACTTTCATGAAACATCCTTAACTATGGCATTTTAGCGTAAAAAGGTAACAAAAAAATGCCATGCGGTCATCTAATGTGTTAGAGTTAGGGGCGCGAGGGCATGTTTTTGGGATTGTTGCAAAAAAATATAGCATCCCGGTAACAAACCATCTTGTTTTTATAACAGTACAAAGCCTTTTATTATTTTTGCTCTGCTGTTGTTAAAAAAAACTACTATTGTCCTGAAAAGGTTTGACAAAACACTTTTCGATAGAGTAAGCTCTATCTTTATTGAAGGGCTAATATAACGAGCTTGAAAAGGAGTGTCAAGGTGAGAAAATGACGGGAAATAATGTGGAAAAGTGTGCACGTTCCAGAAAAAC
This sequence comes from uncultured Desulfovibrionaceae bacterium, assembly GCA_964370375.1. GTDB lineage: Bacteria > Desulfobacterota > Desulfovibrionia > Desulfovibrionales > Desulfovibrionaceae > CAYJIX01. Next base: position 10,455 of record CAYJIX010000014.1, read on the forward strand.
TGTGCACCGCAAATATCATTCGCCTTCGCGGACGCGCCAAGCTCTTGAAACACGCAAAGCCATTATCAGTGCCGCAGAAAATTTGATTTGTACCAAGGGGTATCTTAAAGCTACAATAACAGCTATTGCCCATGAGGCTGGCGTGTCAACACAAACAGTATACGCTGTGTTTGGTTCAAAGTGCGGTATTTTAGTAGAGCTTTTTGAAGAATTTATGAAAACTGACAATGTTAAATTTGCCCACGAACAAGCCATGCAGGCCGCAGATCCCATGCTGGCCCTTAGGTTTACGGCCGCATTTTTGCGTGAAGTTTTCAGTATGGGGAGCCCCTTATTTGCCATTTTGATTGGGTCCACCGCTGTTTCTCCTGACCTGGCTAAGCTTATGCGTGAAAAAAAACAAGAACGCCGCAGCATTCAGGCTTCGTTTATGGCTAAATTATATGAACAAGGGCATATTAAGCCTGAGCTTGATTTTGAAAAAGCCTTGGACATATTTTGGTACCTTTCAAGCTATGAATCCTACCGTTCCTTTGTGGAGGAACGCGGCTGGACATACGCTGAATACGAAGCGTGGATGGCCCAAAGCATGGCAGGCGCACTGTTAAAGCCTGCTTCTATGGCATTGCATGAACCTTTACATGTTTCGTAAACGGGCCGCACATGAAAAAACACCGCAAACGTTATATCACGCTGGCTCCCAGCACAGCTTCACAGGCCCTGCTTGTAGAGCTTTTACCTTCTCATGTGGGGATGTTTCGCTTTTTGTTGGAAGGGTATGATCATCTGGCAGGCTTTACTGTTATCAATAGGCACAAGGCCTTGCTCAAGGTTTTTTTTTCTGCCCATCAACATGCAGAAACCGTCACATGTTTGCACGCGATACAACAGGAAATCCCCTTAACAATAAAGCCTTGGCCCATATCTGATGCTAAGTTGTCTTGAGTAATGTTTAAGGTTGTGAAATATAAAATTTATTGACAAAAATATCTTAGAGGCCTATGCTTAAAAAATAGCATTTTGCCTTTCATGCACCTTTGAAAACCTGTAAAATAGGTGTTCCTCTATGCCCTAATACAGTGTTATAATCATTCCAAAAGGTTGCTTGATACACCTTTTGTTTGTAAGGTGTAAAAGTTGATGAAAGTCGGCATTTGAACGGTTTATCACGAATTGTTTTTTAACCTTTTTTGAGGAGGCTTTTAGAATGAAACGTTTTTTTGTAATGGTTGCAGCATGTGTTGCATTGTCCGCTTCGATGGCTATAGCAGCTGAGGCTAAGTACAAGTTCAAACTTGGCCATACTGGAGCCCCTAACCACCACTATCAAGCCATTGGCGTAAAGTTTGCCGAGCGTGTTGCAGAACTGACTGACGGCGCTGTCGAAATCACGGTATTTCCCTCTGATCAGCTTGGAAAACAGCTTGAAATCACCGAAGGTGTTATGCTGGGAACCCATGATATCGCATTGACATCAGATACGGTTCTGTCCAACTGGATTCCTGAAATGGGCATTTTGAACTTGCCCTTTATCTTTAATGATGACCAAGACTATCGTAAGGTCATGGACGGCCCCACCGGCGATAAATTTGCCAAACTTGTAGATGATCAAAATGCTGTTGTGCTTGGTTGGTGGGAAAATGGCATGCGCCATGTTACCAACAACCTTCGTGCCATCAAATCCCCTGCCGACATGAAAGGTATGAAAATTCGCGTGCCTGAAGGTGAAGTGTTTGTTGATACCTTTGCAGCCCTTGGCACCAACCCCACGGTTGTTTCCTTTGGTGAGCTTTATTCTGCCTTGCAGCTTAAAGCTGTTGACGGACAAGAAAATCCCCCGGCGCACATTGTGACCCAAAAATTCTATGAAGTGCAAGATCACGTATCACGCACAGGTCACATTCATATGGGTTCACCGCTTATCATGAACAAAGACATGTTCGGTTCCATGCCCGAAGATTATCAAAAAGCCATCATGAAAGCTGGCAAAGAAATGGGCCCCGAGCACACCAAAATGGTGGCAGAGCTTGAAAAACAACAGTGGGATGAAGTGGCCAAAAATGGCATGACCATCACCGATGTTGAAAAAGCGCCTTTCCGTGAAGCTGTGAAGCCCGTTATTGACAAGTATAAAAAATCCTTGGGCGAAGAGCTTATTAACGAAATTCAATCTGTTGTTTCCGGAAAATAATGAATGCTTGTGATCAAGGCCGTCATATGGCGGCCTTGGTCACAGACGCGTCATTTTTTTTGCATAGTAAATTTTAGTTTTAATTGCTATGTTGATTGCGCAAGCAGTCAGCCACTGCGCAGGCACAAGTGCTCTTTATTTGCGCTGTTACGTGCCAAACAAGTATGCTTTTAAAAGGTTGACATTATCAAGGTCAACGTAAAATATTATAAAGGAAAGCTATGAAGCGAGCACTTGATGCTGTCAACGCTGTGATTACAGTTCTGGCAGCTTTGTTCTTGGCAGGTATGACAATCCTTGTGCTATTGCAGGTATTATATAGGTATGTTCTTGAAATACCGTTTCCTGAAAGCCAGGAATTGGCCATTTATGCCATGGTGTATGTGGTTATGCTTGGTAGCACCATTGCTGTGCGCCGCAAAACGCATATTGCCGTGGGGTTTGTTGTGGAGCAACTTCCCGAAACGTTTGCTAAGATCGTGCGCTTGATAGCCTATGCCGCCTTGCTCCTGTTTTTTTACCTTTTGCTTACCGAAGGTTGGACGCTGATGCTGCGCTCCATGCGGCAACGCTCACCAACAACCGGTATTCCTGTAGGCTATATTGTGGCCTCCATTCCTTTTGCCTCCGGTGTTTCGCTCTTGTACGTCCTTGAACAAATGTTCAATGATTTTTTTGGCAACAACAACAAGCCCACAAAGGCGTAAGGAGCCAATACCATGGTAACTATCCTTTTTGTCGGATTTTTCATCCTTTTGATCATTGGTGTGCCTATTGCGGTATCCCTTGGTATTGCTTCTGTGGCAGCTGTGGCCTTTGCCAGCAATATGCCCTTACTTTTGCTGCCGCAAAAGGTATTTAACGGTATCAATTCCTTCCCCTTTATGGCGATTCCTCTGTTTTTGCTTGCGGGCAATATTATGGCAGAGGCTAAAATTTCTGATCGTTTGGTCAACTTAGCTTCCTTATTGGTGGGGCGTTTTCCTGGCGGACTTGCCCATGCAAGCACAGGGGCGTGCACGTTTTTTGGAGCCATTTCAGGATCAGCCCCTGCAACTACGGCTGCTATTGGCACGATTATGATCCCCTCAATGGTTCGCTATGGATACAGTCCTGCTTTTTCGGCAGCGGTTGTGGCAGCTTCCGGTGTGCTTGGCCTTATCATTCCGCCAAGTTTGACCATCGTTGTGTTTGGTGTTTTGTCTGGTGCATCCATCGGAACCATGTTTTTATGTGGTATTATCCCCGGAATTTTGATCAGTTTTATCCTTATTGTGATCAATTATATCATTGCAAAACGTCGTGGCATCGGTGCGCTGGAAAGTAGCAATATGCCGCCTTTTTTTGCCACACTTAAAGACAGCATGCTGGCGTTAATGATGCCGTTTATTATCCTTGGCGGCATTTATGCAGGCATTTTTACTGCCACAGAATCAGCAGCTGTTGCCTGCCTGTATGGCCTTGGTGTTGGTTTTTTTGTGTACCGTACATTGACCCTTAAAAGCTTATTTACAGTATTAAAAAATACGGCAGAAAACGCTGCACTTATCATGTTCCTTATGGGTACTGCCAACTTTTTTGGCTTTATCATCACCGCTGAAGAGGTGCCGCAAACCTTGGCCAAAATCATAACAGGCATGACGGACAGCAAGATTGTAGTCATGTTTTTGATCATGGGAATGTTGCTTGTGCTTGGCACCTTCCTTGACAATGTGGCTGCCCTTGTGCTTTTTGTGCCAACCATGATGGGCGTTGTGGAAAGTACCGGCATAGATCCGGTATTTTTTGGCGTGTTCACAATCATTGCGCTGGCTGTGGGGCAGTTCACGCCACCTGTGGGACTGAACCTTTTTATTGCTTCAAACATAGCCAACGAACGCTTTGAAAACGTAGTCAGCGAAACGCTGCCCTACCTTTTTGCCTATATTGCCATGCTTGTCCTGTTTATTTTTGTTCCGGGCATTTTGACTGTTTTTGTATAAAAAGGATTTGTGCAATAAAAAATGTACTAACCGTACAACATGATCGTAATTGTTCTTAACGCCCTGTCATCTGCCTTTGTAGCTGGCAGGGCGTTTCCCTTATCAATCTTTTTTGAGAAACCTACCGTTTCCTTATTACATACAAAGGATGCTACCATGGCTCATGTTTTTGATCTTCCCTATGGCAAAGGACTGGTGCAAGCGCGCTTGCCGGAACATACTGAACCTGTTGTGGTGCTGCCAAATGAATTGCCCGGGCTTGAAAACCCTCTTGCCAGCGTACAAGAAGCCTTGGACAACCCAACAGGAACACCGCCTTTAGTAAATATGTTGCGTGAAAAAGCCCCTCAATCTGTCGTGGTTATTATCAACGATGAAACGCGCCCAACGCCGTATGAGGTGCTTTTTCCTCCGCTACTCAATGCCTTTGCCAAGGCCGGAATTAGCGATGAGCAAGTGACTTTTGTCATTGCCACAGGCATTCATGACCCACACAGCCGTGAACAAAATGAAGCCACCTACGGTAAGGATATGGTGGAACGGTTTAACATTGTTTCGCATATTGCAACAGATAATGATTCTTTGGTGCATATGGGGCGTTTTGATTCAGGCTATGAGTTTTATGTGAACAAGCTTGCTGTGGAAGCAGATTTTCTTATCACCCTTGGTGTGGTCATGCCGCATTATTTTGCAGGTTTTTCCGGCGGGCGCAAATCCATTTTGCCCGGCCTTGCAGGGCACCGTACTGTGGAGCAAAATCACGCGCGCATGGTAGAATTGATGGACGATCTTCCGCCTATTCGGCAAAACCCCGTAAGCCTTGAAATGATAGAGGCTGCTCGCCTTGTGGGGGTTGATTTTATTGTAAATGTTGTGACTAACAGCAAGCAAGAGCTGGTCAAAGTGGTGGCAGGTGATTTGGTTGAGGCATGGTATCAGGCAGTGGATGTGTCTGCGTCTATGTTTGAGATTCCCTTTGCCGAGCAGGTGGATATATGCCTTGTGTCCGCCAATGGGTATCCTCGTGATATCAATGTGTATCAAGCCCAAAAAGCCCTTGACCATGCTGACCGCATCACTCGCGATGGCGGCACTATTATTGTGGTGGCAGAATGTCCTTCAGGCTATGGTGAGGAAGTTTTTGAGTCATGGATGCGTGAGCGCATGACACCTGAACAAATCATGGAGCGTATTCGTACCCATTTTGTCATGGGCGGTCATAAGGCGTATGGCTTTGCCAAAGTTGCCGCCACTAAAGAATTTTTGTTGTATTCTGCTGTGGATGAGCTCATGACAGAATTGTTGTTTGCAAAAAAAATACAGTCCGTGGACGAAGGGCTGCAAATGGCCTTTGCCAAGCACGGCAACAACGCCAAAGTTGCAGTCTTGCCGCAAGGCAGCCTTACCTTGCCTGTGCAAAAGGGCGTGTGAGGATAGGTAAAGGGCGTATTGCCCATAGCTTGTTGTGCTGACCCAAAAAACGTATCGTAACGCCGCATGGTTTGCAGCCTTTGCATTATGTATGATGCAAAGGCTCATGAAGCGTTGACGATAGTTTTGAATTTTCGTTCATTGTAAGGATATGGCATGGCTATTGTTGGGCGTTTAGCACCTAGCCCTACAGGGTTGTTGCACCTTGGCAATGCTTGGGCTTTTTTATGGGCTTGGCTTGCGTGTAGGGCCGCAGCAGGGCGCATGATTTTGCGTATGGAAGATATCGATGCTACGCGCTCTCGATCTGAATATGCCAGCGCCATAATACAGGATCTAGAATGGCTTGGCCTTGATTGGGATGAAGAGCCTGTTGCGCAAAGCTCGCGTTATCCCTTGTACGAACAGGCCCTTGAGCGTTTGAAAAAAGCCCATAGCGTGTATCCTTGTTATTGTACGCGCCGTGAATTGCGCGAACAATACAGCCTTGCCAATGCCCCTCATGTGGGGGATTTGGGGGCGCCATATCTGGGTGCGTGCAGAACACTTTTATCAGAAGATCGCGCAAAGCACGAACAAAATGGCCGTAAACCAGGTTGGCGGCTACGTTGCCCTGATAGCGAATACGCTTTTGTGGATGGCATTTATGGGCCACAACAATATACCCTTGCCGCATGCGGTGGGGATTTTTTGCTGCAACGATCTGACGGGGTATGGGCGTATCAGTTGGCTGTTGTAGTGGATGATGGGCTTATGGGCGTGACGCAGGTGGTGCGCGGTCAGGATATTTTGGCCTCTACACCGCGTCAGCTTGTGTTGTTTGAGCTGTTAGGCTTTTCACCGCCACACTATGCCCATGTGCCTTTGTTGTGCGATGAACATGGCGATCGCTTGGCCAAACGTCATCAAAGCCTCACCTTAGCCGCATTGCGTCATGCAGGCCAAACGCCGCAAGCTGTAATTGGGCTTTTGGCGTATTTGGCACGACTGCGCCCTACAAACGCTCCTATCCATCCGCGCGAACTTCTGGCAGGTTTTTCATTGTCTGCTTTACCCAAAGAGCCAGTACGTTTGCCTGCCGAGCTGCATGCAGATGTGCGTTTTAAAGCAAGATAAAGCGACAAAATTTGCAAAAATAGTGCAAGATGCTGACGTTGCGCAAAGATATGATTACAAAACGAGGTGTATATGGAAAAGTCAAACCAAGCCATAGATGCGCAAGTTATGGCGTACGTGCGCCAAGCTGGGCCTGTGCTTTGTGTGGACATTGGCAGCGGCACGCAAGATGCCGTTTTGGCTTTATCTGACGAACAGCCCGAGAATTGGCCGCGTTTTGTTTTGCCATCACCTGCACAATCAGTGGCTAGGCGTATTGCAAAGGTGCAGGATAAAGGAATATGGCTTCATGGCACCAACATGGGCGGCGGTTTTGCCGAGGCTGTGCTTTGCCATATAAAAAAAGGCTTTTTAGTGGCTGCCACGAGCGTAGCCTCTGCGGCGTTGCACGATAGCATAGATAAGGTTAAGGCCATGGGGGTAGAGATTGCAGAATCCTGCCCGCAGGGCTTTGTGCCTATAGAACTATGCGATTATGACGCCCATTTTTGGGAGCGCTTTTTACAGCTGGCAGATCTGCCGTTGCCGCAAACGGTTTTGGCAGCGGTGCAGGATCATGGTTATCATGGTTCGGCCTATGGCAATCGCGAAGGGCGTTTTATGATGTGGCGCGAGCTTTTGCACAATCCCCATCCAGAAACCTGGCTTTTTGCAAAACCGCAAGAGCAATTAACACGGCTCAGCGCCCTAGCTAGGGCCACAGGCGGCCTTGTGGCTGATACAGGCACAGCAGCTGTGCTTGGAGCCTTGGCAACACCTGAAGTGCAGGAGCGAAGTTTTCGGCAAGGCGTCACCATTGTCAATGTTGGCAATAGCCATGTGGTGGCATTTTTAGTGTTTCGCGGCAAGGTTTGGGGCGTCTATGAGCACCATACAGGCATGCACGATAGCGCGTCCTTGGTGCATGATCTGCAAGAATTTCGTTTAGGCTGGCTCCCTGATGAGGTGGTTCGGGCAAAAGGGGGACACGGCACAGTGTTTACAGGCACATTACCGGAAGAAGCAGAAGGATTTATGCCAACCTTTGTGGTGGGACCGCAACGTGAATGTTTGCGTGGACACGGGCAGTTCATCGCACCTTATGGGGACATGATGTTTACAGGGTGTCATGGGCTCGTGTATGGTGCTGCCCTGACAGGCTGTTGAAAAAGGGCTGTATGCTTTGTTAAGCTTGTTTTTTATTCCGGCATGGACCGAAGAGTCCTATGCCGTAAGAAAAAACTACGCTTGCCGCGCCTCCAGCCCTTTTTGAACAGCCTGTCCTTAGCGAAAGGTTGAAAAAGGGCTGTCTGGGTTGTCAGCTGGACAATTTTTGTCGGGTCATGGGGGAAAGACCCCACTCCCCTCCCCAAATTGTCCGCTTCCTACCATCCAGCCCCTTTTGAACAGCCTGCCCCTAGCGACAGTTGAAAAAGGGCTGTCGCTCTGCGTATCCTCGTGTAGCCATTACCCAGACTTTTTTGCTATAGCTAGAAACTGTGTTTTCTATATATAGTCATTTATATTGACATCTTTTCTTTGTACCAATATTCTTTTTTGATAGAAATTGTATAAGGAATATACGAATGAAGCAGCACCTATCTCAACGTTTGTTTTTTATTGACAGTTCAGAGCAATATGGAGCACATGTTATTGAAAGTTTTATTAAAAGTATGAATCCCATAACAACAGCACTTGATTTGGGCGCAGGAAGCGGGAGGGACCTTGGTATTGTACAAAACGTTTTTCCAAACGCACAATGCCTTGCTATTGATTGTGATAATGAAAACACCAAATTGTTACAACAAAAGAGCTTCACGGTGTTTAAAAGCAACCTTGAAATGGACATCCTACCCTTTGACAATGAATCCATAGACCTCATTATCGTCAATCAAGTGTATGAACATATTAAAGAAATATTTTGGGTAACTCACGAAATTTCTAGGGTTTTAAAAGTTGGCGGTCAGCTTATTTTAGGTGTACCCAATGTAGCGTCATTGCATAACAGATTGGCCTTGCTTTTTGGGCAACATCCAACCCAAGCTAAAAGCGCGTCCGCGCACATACGTATTTTTTCAAAGCCAGATACCTTGCGGTTTTTTTCGGCGGTAGCTCCAAACGTATATACGCTTAAGGGATTCAAAGGCAGCCAGTTTTATCCTTTCCCCCGTACCATGGCTCGGTTTTTTGCGAATATTTTTCCCCAAAGTGCGTTTAGTATTTTTTTCCATTTTCAAAAAGAGAATGTTTACGCAAACCAGTGTTTAGATTTTTTGGCAGAAAATCCTTTGGAAACATTATTTTATCAAGGTGATAGATAAAAAAATACTTTTATAGCCAATTGCTGCATACCAGCAGCAGTAACGCAAAGTTTAGCTAACCAAAAGCCCAATAAAAAAGCATCACTGCCTGTTATGACAAGCAGTGATGCTTTTTTGATTTATGGTTAGATTTAGTAGAAGCTGCCTTTTGTTGCGCTATGTCGCTTTTGAGAAGTTTCTAAAGCCAAAAGCGCGCTTTTTGGCGAAGCTATACACTATAATTCAGATCATGCTGAATCGTGCGATGTGTTCTAGTCAAGTTCGTTCAAAACGTCTTTAAATGCTTGTTCTTGTTCAAGGAACGTATCCACAACTTGCGGGTCAAAGTGGGTTCCGCGTGATTCAACAATGATATTACGCGCTTGTTCATGGGTAAAGGCAGGCTTGTACACGCGCTGCGTTGTGAGCGCGTCATACACATCAGCCAAGGCCATGATACGCGCAACTAAGGGAATCTCTTCACCTTTAAGTTTGTTTGGATAGCCTGATCCGTCCCATTTTTCATGGTGGCCTATGGCGATAAGGCTTGCCACGGTGAGAAAAGATTTTTTTCCTAAGGTTTTAATGGCAAGGGAAAGTGCCTCATGACCATAGGTTGTATGCTTTTTCATTTCTTCAAATTCTTCATCCGTGAGCTTGCCTGGTTTGCACAAGATCGCGTCTGAGATGCCCACTTTACCAATATCGTGCAAAGGGGCTGACATTTCAATGTCGTACAAAAGTGCAGGAGTAAGTATGTTTGCAAATTGCGGTTTTTTGCTCATGGTTTTAGCAATAATATCAACGTATTTTTGAGTCCGTTTAATATGATTGCCGGTTTCAAGGCTACGGTATTCAGCAAGGTTGGCTAAGGTTTCAATGGTTACTTTTTGAGTGAGCTGGATTTCGTAAGTGCGCTCTTCAACAAGTTTTTCAAGGTTGTCACGGATGTGTTTTAGCTCAAGCTGCCGTTCGATCCGGCTTTTTAAAAGTTCCGGTTGGAAAGGTTTGGTAATGTAGTCAACAGCACCTAAGGCAAGGCCTTTGGCTTCGTTGCTTGTTTCTGATAGACCAGTAAGAAACATGGCAGGAATATCGCGGCATTGCGGGAGCTTTTTCATTCGTTCATAGGTTGCATAGCCGTCAAGGTCAGGCATAAGCACGTCAAGCAAAATCAAATCAGGCAGGAATTTATTGCCAGCTTTAAGTTCATCAAGGCAGGCAAGGGCTTCGTTGCCGGAAGAAAAGGCATAGATATTATGATTGGTTCCAAGAATGCTTTTAAGCACTTCAAGCTGTTCTGGTGAATCGTCCACCATAAGGATCGTTTGCAGTGAAGAATTAAAATGCTTTGTGGCCTGTTCAATACAAAAGGGTTCAGCCAGGTTTGCAATGGATGAAGCACTTTGAATGGGTTGGTACGCAGGCTGTTGTGTAGGTTTTTGTACTGGCAAAGCAGGAGCTTGCACGCCATTGTTTTGCATATATTCGGTAACTGCTTGTAAAAAATCTTGCAGATGGGCAGTAAAAAGGGTGGTTAGATTGTCCAAGGTTTCTTGAGAGGGAGCAGTGTCATTGCTCAGCGCCAGTTCAAGGTCTTTAGCCACGGCAGAAAGCCGCAGTCCCCCAAGGGTTGCGGTGAGGCTTTTCATAGTGTGTGCTAGGCGGCGCGCTGTTGCCAGATCGTCAACTTGTAGGCTTTGCTGGATTTTTTGCGCTTCGTCAGCATGGTCGTTTAAAAAGCGGTTTAAAAGCTTTTGGTAAAGCCCTGTGTTATTGGCAACGTATGAAAGACCTAATTTTGTGTCAAAAATCGCTACGGTATTGTCGTGCATGGGTCTGTCCGTTATGTAAAGAGTAAAGGAAAATCCGTTACTTTCATATATTTTAAAAATTCTAATACAAAGTCCTATGTATTGCAACACATAGAACAGCACTCATTTGTTGGTTTTTATAAAAATATTTTGTTGATCGTGGGTGAAAGGATTATCGTGAGGCACTGTGTTTTATAGATATTGTGCGTTCACGGACGATTTTTTCCTATGTTTGTGTGTTTGTTTTTTTGTTTCAATTAATTTAAAAAATAATAAAAAAAATACAATTGTCAAGGCAGACTCATTGAAGGGGCAAGCACTTTGACTTATAGCATAGATCAGCCTTTAGGGCTGTAGCTATTACATGTTGTTGAGTATGGCTTATTTCCAATACTCCTTGCGTGCATTATAACTTGTTTCAAAGCGTTTAAGAGCTGTTTCGTCTGCAGAAGACCTGGCCTCTTTACGCGCCTTATCTATCCAGGATTCAATTTTGCTACGGTTGTTTTGATAAAGCGCACTATAGGCCAAGTGCAAAAAAGCATCAAAGGTTTTGCGTGCCTCTCCTAAGGAGCGACCATAATAATAGTGCACTTCGGAATCTTCAGGAAGGTGCCGTAATATTTGCCTAAAATAGTCATGGGCTTCGTTGTAACGTTTATGGTCTGACAGGAGCCGTGCATAGTAGAATTGTGCCATCAGGTCGTCTTCATCTAGTGATAACGCCTTTTTAAACAAGTATTCGGCTTTTTCATGGCCTTTACTGTAATAAAAAATGCCGGCCTCACGTGCAATCAAAGGGTCTTTGGGGCTGCATTGCAGGGCTTTTTCAAAGGCTGTTGTGGCTGTATTGATTTGATTGTTACGCTCGGCAAGGATGCCTTGTGCCATTAAGGACAAGCACTCGTTATTACCAGCTGCGGCAAAACGTCGTGCTGCCACATCTGTGTCGCCGTAACGTGCCCAAAGCAAGGTTTGGACACGTTCAAAGTTGCTATTGTTTTCTGCACGGTTTTGAACGGACAACGGCAAGGTTTTGACAAGGGCTGTAATTTCGTTGACGCGGTTGCCGATATCTGGGTGCGTTGAAAGGTATTCGGGGATGCTTACACCTTTAGTCCATTGATTTTTTTGAATTTTTTTAAAGGCTTCTGCCATGCCGTTCGGATTAAATCCTGCCTTTATAAGGTATTGCATGCCCACGTGGTCAGATTCATTTTCGTCCATGCGGCTGTAATTGAGCATGGCGCTTTGCCCGGCTGCAACGCTGCCTGCCACGATTCCACCTGAAACATCCCCTCCAAGAAGCGCGCCTGCAAGGGCTCCCAATAACGAGGCCACAGTGGTCACTTGCGCCCGTTCCATGCGCTTTGCCACATGGCGTTGCGTTACGTGGGCAAGTTCGTGAGCAATGACACTTGCAAGTTCAGATTCACTTTCAAGGTTCATGATAAGCCCTGTATTGATAAATACATAGCCGCCCGGAACCGCAAAAGCATTGAGGGAATTGTGCAGTAAAACGTTGGAAACAAAAGGAAAAGGCTGTGGAGGGATAACCTTGGCCAGCCTTTCAACAAGGCTGCGTACATACAGCGAGATTTCTGGATCTTCTACCAAAGGCAAGCGCGAGCGCACAAGGACATCAAATTTTCGTCCAAGCTCTTGTTCGTCTTTAATGCCTACAGAACCAAAAAGCGCGGCCTGTGCGGAGCCCTGCCAAACAAGGCCAAAGCAAACCAGCATGACTGCAATATTGCGTAAGCAAAAGGTGAGTGAGCGGATGAATCCTTGTGTCATACATATACTCGTGCTGCGCAAAACCCTAACAGCCTGTTAAAGTGAGCAGCTTTTACATAACATCCCATTGCTGGCCTTGCGGCGTATCACGCACTTCAACAAAAAGGTCAGCCAGTTGCGCGCGCAGGGCGTCAGCCTTGGCAAAGTCCTTTGCAGAGCGCGCTTGTGCGCGTTCGTCCAAAAGCTGCTGAATAAGGGCTGTATCAAGTTTTTTACGCGCGATTTGTATGGTTTTGAGCTCTTCTAAAAAGAGGTTGGGATCTTGTCCAAAAAGCCCAAGTACAGTGTTCCAGGCTTGAGTTTCTTTGGTAATCGCCAGTAAAATGTCGCGCCCAACTTCTTGTTGGCGTAAGGCTTTATCTTCCAAAACACGCCCGGCAAGGCGGACAAGGCTATAGATATGGCCTATGGCTGCTGCTGTATTGCAGTCATCGTCCATGGCGTTTGTGAAGGCTGTGGACAGTTTTTCAACTTCGTCCTGCAATTCCTGCGCTTTGGCTCCTTTTTTCCATGAACTGCGTTCAAGGGCGCGCTGCATTTCACGCAAGGTTTCGTACAGGCGTTTTTGGCCTTTTTCCACCTCATCCATGCCGTCGAAGGAAAAATCTATGGGCGAGCGATAGTGTTTACTTAACAAGAAAAAGCGCAAGGTCTCCGGAAGGTAGGATTCCAAAATGTCACGAATGGTTTTAAAGTTGTTCAATGATTTTGACATCTTTTCGGAATTAACCTGCACAAAGCCGTTGTGCACCCACCAGCGTGCCAAAGCTGTGCCGCAGGCTGCCTTGGTTTGGGCCAGCTCGTTTTCGTGGTGGGGAAAGATAAGATCTAAACCGCCACCATGGATATCAAGGGGCAGGGGCAGGTTTTTTTCGCTCATGGCTGAACATTCAATGTGCCACCCGGGGCGCCCTTCACCCCACGGGCTTTGCCAAAACGGTTCGTTTGGCTTTGATGCCTTCCAAAGGGCAAAGTCAAGGGGATCTTCCTTTTCATCGCCGGGCACAACACGTGCACCGGAACGAAGCTCATCAGGCGTGCGACCTGACAGCTCGCCGTATTCGGCAAAGGCCCGTACCCTAAAATACACATCACCGGATGGTGTTGCATAGGCTGTGCCTTTGGCGATAAGCTGCTGGATAATATCGATCATTTCTTGAATGTATTCAGTGGCTTTTGGCTCAATGTCCGGACGTAATACGAAAAGGCGATCCATGTCTTCATGAAAGGCTGCCATGTATTTTGCCGCAATTTCTTCGCTTGTGCGGCCTTCTTCATTGGCGCGGTTGATGATTTTGTCATCAATATCGGTGAAGTTGCGAACAAAGGTGACGTCTAAACCTTTGTAGCGTAAATACCGAACCAATACGTCAAAGGATATGCTTGAGCGTGCATGCCCTATATGGCTGTAATCATAGGCAGTGATCCCGCAGGTGTACAGATTGACCTTGCCCGGTTGATGGGGTTCAAACTTTTCTTTTTTGCGTGTTAAGGTGTTGTAGAGCTGCATATATTTCCTTTACGTTAGGTTGAAAGACAATGACGTTATAAAGTCTACACCTTCAATAAGTATGAATGGTTAGCAAGTCAACGTTTGTGAAAAGAGATTTGCAAACAGGGCCTTAGCAGGCTGTTGCCTTACATGTGCGTATCGAAAAGTTGAACCCGCTGCAAATGTCGCCCCCCGTCAAAGGGGGTTGCAAGGAAAAGGCGCACCATTTCCATGGCGACACCGCTCCCTGTGACACGCTCCCCAAGGCATAGGACATTGGCGTTGTTGTGGGCACGGGTGGCTTTTGCCTGAAATTCGCATCCGCATAGGGCTGCCCTGATGCCGTGTTTGCGATTGGCTGCCATGCTCATGCCAATGCCCGTTCCACAAATGAGAATCCCAAAGGACTCTGTATTTTCAAGAACTTTTGTACATACAGCGTGGGCAATATTGGGATAATCGCAGCTTGTGGGGCTGTCAACGCCCAAATCTTCTACAGTGTGTTGTTCAGAGGCAAGAAAGGTTACGATCTGATTTTTGAGCTGAAAGCCTGCATGGTCTGAACCGATGAATATGTGAGCCATATGTGTTCCTTTTGTGTTGGAAAAGCGTTGTGTGAACAAAGAGCCCTTTAGCCAAAACGCGCGTTTTACGGTTGCATGGAGCGCACGTTCACTGTTGGTGGCAGTGAAAGGGCAAGTTGCCCTTTGTTGAAGGGTTCTTCCGGAAGTTCACGGTTTTTGATAATAATGACAGCTTGTTGCCCATCATGATGGCTAAGGGTTATTTTGTCAGGAAGGGCGTTTTGCTCGTCATAATCAATGTTCATGACCCAGCCTTTTGTGCCTACTTGCTCTTGCCAGCGCACAGGCAATCCCAAAGCGTTCACAAACAGGCGTCCGTTAAGCAGCGGATGGGCTCCGCGCAGCTTGCTAAATTGCGCTTCAAGGGGAAAGGAAATGGTTTGATTTTCCCCGTTATACGCTTTTCCCTGATCCCATACGCCAAAAACACGGCTAAATTCCCCTTGGATAAGGGCAGCAAAGTCTGTAAGGCCTAAAGGAATGGGCACGCCTGTTACCTGCAAAAGGGCCCGTTGCGGCCCTTTGTGGCTAAGGGCCGTGTTTTCGCGCGGGGAATAAATAAGCAGGCTTGATGCGTCCTCGCGAATACGGGCAAGCAACACGCCCATGCCTGCCGAAATGTCTAACCGTACAGGCGTTTCGCCGTTGCTCCACAATATGGCGGTCACGCGCCTTGTGTCGTCTTTTGTGCCAAAGCGCAAGCTTACATTGGCGCGAAAAGGCGCGGCATCTAAAAGGCGCTGCCTTGTATAGGCTTCGTAGGCTTGCCAAACTTTGTCGGCGTCAGGCAAGGTGACGGTTGGGGCTAGCTGCTCGGTGCGTGTGGCGCAAGCGGCAAGGCTTAAAAGACATGCAAGGACAAAAACCTTTTGCGAAAATCGAAAAAACATGGCGGAGAAAGGGCTCATGGTAAAGCTCGTAATTTACGGTGAATGGCAGTGGGATCGTCAGGTTCAAGGGACAGGGCTTTGACCCAAGCTTTGCGGGCTTCGTCCAACAATTGATTGGCTTTGGCGATATCGCCGTAGTGATCCCAGATAGTGGCTTCTTGGCTTTCTGGCAAATTGACGGCGCGGCGGATGTTGTCCAAGGCTTTGTCGTACTGTTTGAGACGGTATTGGGCCCAAGCAAGGGAATCTAGAATATAGGCTTTTGTGGGGGCCAAACGATGGGCTTTTTCCAACATGCTCAACGCCTGTTCCAGTTCGCGGTTTTGATCGGCAAGCATATAGCCTACGTAGTTAAGTATTTGGTAATTATCAGGGAATTGCTTAACAAGGTCGCTCATATAGGCCATGGCCTCGTCTTTACGACCCATAATGTCAAGTAAAGATCCCTTGGTGTAGTGCAGTTCCGCGTCATTGGGCCATAGGGCAAGGGCATTTTGAATGGTTTCAAGGGCTTTTTGCCAGTTTTCTTCTAAGGTGTAGAGCTGAGAAACGATAAAAGGATATTCGCGCTCATCACTATTGCGGTTCAAAAGTTGCAATGCAAGGTCTTGGGCTTGTTTGAGCCTGCCCATTTCTACAAGAATTTGAATTTGAAACTTGGCAGCACGGTCATAATAGGTATTGGCTTCACTGATACTGCGTAAATGCTCAAGGGTGGCGGCAAGGTTTTTGTCACGCTCATAGGCAATGGCAGCAAGGTAAAAGGCGACTTCTTCCGGTGCGCTTGGGTCTTGCTTTACATTGAGCAAAACATCTTCTGCTTCATCATACAAGTTGTTTCTGATAAGCTGGGTGGCTGCTGTGAGCAAAAAACCGGATTGGGCTGAACTTTCATCAATAAGTGTTAGGGCTTTAGGCACGTTGCCTAAGCGCAGTTCAATGTCAATAAGGCGGCTTCTTGCCTCAAGATATTCCGGATCTAATTCCAAGGCGTGACGGTATGTATCGCCTGCCTTGGTAAACATGTTCATGCCTTCATACGCTTTGCCAAGCTCAAGCCAAGCTTCATAAAAATCAGGAATGATTTTAAGTGATTGTTCGAGCTCGTCAACGGCTTCGCTGTATTGGGCAAGCATGTTGTGGGCAATGGCTATCTGGTAGCGTGTTTGCGCTGATTTGGTTTTTTGGGGCAAACTGTTGAGCGTTTGCAAGGCTTCAAGGGGCATGTTGGCTTTTAAGTAAATAATACCAAGCTCTTGCTTAGCAATAAGGGAATCATTGGATGAAACGTTATGTTTTGCAGTAAAACTTTGCATCAGCGTTACGGCTTTTTGCGCTGAATTGCTCTCAAGGTAGCTTTCTGCCAATAAAAGGTGCAGGCTCATGCTGTCAGGAAAAGCAACAAGTCCACGTTCAAGAATAGCCGCAGCCGAACCTGGATCGCCGTTCATTAAAAACCAAACCCCTGCCTCCAGAACAGGCCTTGGGTGCGGGTTGCTTTGTAAAAGTGTGTCAACAGCTTCGTGTATGCCTGCCGGATTGTTTTCCCTAATGGACACGTCCAAGAGTAGGATAGCAAAGGTTGCTTGAGCCTCTGACGAAAGTTTCCAATCAACAGACGCCTGTGAGGCTGCAACACAGCCACAAATGATCAGCGTTCCAAGCCCTACTGTAAGGCTGCGCCATAAGGCAGAAAGTCTACGCGCCATGGTATTTCCGATACAACTAAGGGTTGATCCAATCCTGTGAAAAATCCTCAATATTGGCAGAAAGGTGTACGCGCAGTTTTTGTAACAGTCGAGCTTCAAGTTGACGTACACGTTCTCTGGTTACATTATATTTTTCGCCGATTTCGCGCAACGTCACAGGATCGTCAGTTAAAAGGCGGTGTTGCAGAATGTACAGTTCTTTTTCCGACAATCGATCCACTATGCCTTTGATATTGTCTTGTAAAAGCGTGGCCATTTCCGAGTCGGCAAGCACCTTTTCAATCCCAGGTTCAAGGGCCGGTAAAAAATCCATGCGCGTGGCATTGCCGCCGTCATCGTTGATTTGTGCGTCCAAGGACACATCAGACGCATCAAGGCGTTGCTGCATTTCCACAATTTGTTCTGTACCAACCCCAAGGCGATCTGCCAACATGGCAGCGTCAGGGTCAAAGCCTTCTGCCAACAGCTTTTGCCGTTCGCGGTTGAGATTGTAAAAAAGTTTACGTTGGGCTTGCGTTGTGCCGATTTTTACCATCCTCCAATTATCCATAATAAATTTGAGGATATAAGCACGAATCCAAAAGGCAGCATAATAGGAAAATTTGATGCCTTTTTCAGGATCAAATTTATTGACCGCACGTACAAGGCCCACATTGCCTTCTTGGATAAGGTCAAGCACGTTTTGCATCCAACGGCGTTGAAAATCCATGGCAATCTTCACCACAAGGCGCAAATGTGACGATACCAAGCGAAACGCAGCGTCGCTGTCGCCCGTTTGTTGGACGCGCCGCGCAAGGTCAAATTCTTCATCAGGTGCGAGCATGGGAAAACGTCCCACTTCACGCAAATAAAGGTGGAGCGAATCTTTGGACGAGGGCGTTGGGGAAGGTAAATTGCTTGAGCCAAGAACCGGTAAATCGCTTACGGTATCGATCAATTCATCGTCTGAATCCAATTGTGTTTCATCAAAATCTGAATCGGCCTCTTCGTCAAAATCTTCTGGCAGAACGTCAGCGCCCTCGGGCAAAACTTCCGCTTCAAGAGGAGCCGTATTTTTTGCAGAATCCTGCAACATATGTTCTTGTTCTTCGTGTTCCGTATGTGTTTGCTTCTTCATAATATATCCATAAATAAAACAGCCAGCTATGGCAAGGGGATAGGCGCCGTTTTTATACGATAGTTTTAAATTGTCCTTTTTAAGGATTTTACGTATGCTATCCTAACAAAACGACATTGTGTATAAATGTTGCAATGCATACAAACACAAGGGTCTGTAAGCATGCCATACGTTATGACTATAAATACCCCATAACCTAGAGGCTTGTCTATTATGCAATATATAGAAATATCTAGCTAAGTAAAAAACATACCGCGACAGTAAGGAGTTTAACATGTCGGCATTACAAGAAGCCTTGCATGCAAATACACCGCTCATACTTGATGGTGCCATGGGTACCATGCTACAAGCAAGGGGTTTAGCCCCCGGGGCAAATCCTGAACGGTTTTGCTTAGAAAATCCGCAAGTGCTCAAAAATATTCATAAAGAATACATAGACGCAGGGGCAGACATTGTCCTTACAGGCACGTTTGGCGGCTCGCGCTTTAAACTTCCGTCAGACCTTTCTGGAAACGGGCAGGGCGGTGAAGGTGTCGTAGCTTTTAACCGTCAAATGGCCATGGTGGCAAAAACTGCGGCAAAAGAAGCCGCACGGCGTGTCTTTGTGGGGGGGGATTTGGGCCCGTGCGGGCATTTTGTGCGTCCTGTAGGCGAGCTTGCTGTAGGGGTGCTGTACGAGGCCTATAAAGAACAAGTTCGCGGCCTTATGCAAGGCGGCGTTGATTTTATCATGATTGAAACGCAATTTGACCTTGCCGAAGCGCGAATTGCCGTGGCCGCTGTACGGGCAGAATCGGATCTGCCTGTTTTTGTATCCATGACTTTTGAACAAGGGGTTAGCTTAACAGGTACAACGCCGGAAATCTTTGCCGCAACCATGCGCAACCTTGGGGTTGATGCTGTTGGCCTTAATTGCGGAGCAGGCCCTGAAGAAATGGCACCTCTTGTGGATCGTTTTTTAGCCAATGCTGGGCTCCCCATCCTTGTGGAACCCAATGCAGGCTTACCTGAACTTATTGATGGCGAAACGCGCTTTCGTTTACCTGCCGAACCGTTTGCACGGCAAACAGCCGCCTTTGTAGAAAAAGGCGTGAATTGTGTGGGCGGCTGTTGCGGCACAACGCCTGAGCATATTTTTGCCCTGCGTAAAGCCGTTGACAGCGTGACCAGGCAAACATCAACCCTTACAATTCCTGTGGGCGTGGCTGTAACATCGCGCACGCAGCTGGTGCGATTTGCGGCCCATGAACCCTTAAAAATTATTGGCGAGCGCATCAACCCCACAGGCAAAAAAGCATTGCAAGCAGAATTGCAGGCAGGGACGCATGCCCTTGCCCTGCGCTTTGCCAAAGAACAAGTGGCCCTTGGGGCGCACGTTTTGGATGTGAATGTGGGCGCGCCCATGGTGGATGAAACAACGCTTTTGCCTGCCCTTGTGGAAAATCTTGTGGGCTCCTTTGCCGAACCGTTAAGCCTTGATACGTCAAATATAGACGCCATGGCGGCAGCCTTACCCCTGACTCCGGGTTCTCCTTTGGTCAATTCCATCTCAGGTGAACATGGACGCATGAAGGCCCTTGGCCCCTTATGCCGCCAATGGGGCGCGCCGTTTGTTTTGTTGCCCTTACAAGGGAGCGATTTGCCTGTGCTTGCAAGCCAGCGCATTGCTATTTTGGAAAAGCTTTTAGAACAAGCTGAAGCCCTAGGTATTCCAAGGCACCTTATCATGGTGGACGTGCTTGCTCTTTCTGTGGCAGCCAACAACAATGCCGGACGTGAAGCCCTTGAAACCATCCGCTGGTGTACGTCCCAGAACTTGCCAACAGTTATGGGGCTTTCCAACATCTCGTTCGGGTTGCCGGCGCGCGAACTTGTCAATACCGTTTTTTTGGGCATGTCCATGGGGGCAGGGCTCACCGGCTGTATTGCAAACCCTTCCAGCGTACGCCTTTTAGAAGTGGCAGGGGCCGGCAATGTGCTGCTTGAAAAAGATCCGGGTGCCACAGCTTTTGTACAACATTTTGCCAACTGGGCAGCAAACAACGAACACAACTTACTGCCCGTAAAGAACGAACATGCCGCCATAAGCAGCATTGAAGATGCTGTATTGCAAGGTGAAAAAGACAGCATCATTCCCCTAGTGCAAGACGCGCTAAGCCAAGGCAATGATCCTTTTACTTTGGTCAACGAACGCCTTATCCCGGCCATAACCGAAGTGGGGGCCCGCTATGAGCGCAAGGAATACTTTTTGCCCCAACTTTTGCGTTCAGCTGAAACCATGCAAACAGCCTTTGCCCATTTACGCCCCTTGCTTGAAGATTTGCCAAACGCCGGCAAAAAGCCTGTCATTGTCCTTGCAACCGTTGAAGGCGATATTCACGATATCGGAAAAAATATTGTGGGGCTTATGCTTGGCAACCACGGGTTTACCGTTATTGACCTTGGAAAAGACGTGAAAGCACAAACCATTGTTGATGCAGCCATAGAACATAAGGCTGCAATCATAGGGCTTTCTGCGCTCATGACCACAACCATGGTGCGCATGGAAGACACCATAAAACTCGTCCAAGAGCAAAACCTTAACGTAAAGGTTATGGTGGGCGGCGCTGTAGTGACCCGCCATTTTGCAGACAGTATAAAGGCTCACGGCTATTCTGTGGACGCGGTGGAGGCGGTGAGGGTGGCGCAAAATCTGTGCACTACGGCAGGCTGTTGAAAAAGGGCAATCTGCTTTGTCGGGCTTGTTTTTTGCTCCGGTCATTTATGTCTAAATAAACTCTGCTCCACAAAAAACTTCGCCCTCCTCGCATCTTACCCTTTTTGAACAGCCTGCGCAGGATGAAGGTTGTCGAGGCAAAAGGCAGAAAAGGCATGGGCGTCAGCGAACAACTTTTGCCTTGTCATGGGAGGCTTTTCTTGTTTGAACAGCCTGCGCAGGATGAAGGTTGTCGAGGGAAAAGACAGAAAAGGCACAAGACAGAAAAGGCATGGATGTCGTTGAACAAAGTTTGTCAGGTGCTGATAAACATGTTTTCTTATGATCGCCCCAAGGCCTATCATAAGGGATTGGCCTAGAAAAACGTAACATATGAGGTGTGTTATGGATGGATTCGAACTGCTTATAGATCTTCACAGGCATGCGGCGCGCCTTGGCCCTGGTGGCAAGGCTGAAACACGGCTGGCTTTAGAGCTTGCCAAGGTTGATAGTACAAGGCCTGTGGATATCATCGATATGGGTTGTGGCACAGGTGCGGCGAGCCTTGTCCTTGCTAAAGAGCGTGACGCACATATTGTTGCTGTGGATCTGTTTCAGGATTTTCTTGACGAGCTCATGGTAAAAGCCAAGGAAAATGACGTGGCTGAATCCATTGTGCCGTTATGTTGTTCCATGGCTGACGTGCCCTACGGCAAGGCAGCGTTTGATGTGGTATGGTCTGAAGGGGCTATCTACAATATGGGCTTTGAGGCCGGGATTGTTGCGTGGCATACCCTGTTAAAGCCAGGAGGCATGCTGGTTGCTTCTGAAATATCATGGTTTACAGCGTCTAGGCCGCAAAAATTGGAAAATTATTGGATAGAAGCTTATCCTGAAATAGACACTGTTTCAGCAAAAATAGCTCTGTTAGAGCAGCACGGCTATAGCCTTGAAGGCTACTTTGCCCTGCCGCAACACTGCTGGATTGATAACTATTATGGGCCATTGCAAAATGGGTTTGACGATTTTTTGCAACGCCACGAGCACAGCGAAGCAGCAAAGGCCATTGTTGAAGAAACACAAAAAGAAATAAGCCTATATGAGCAGTACAATGCCTATTATGGTTATGGCATGTATGTTGCCAAAAAGATGTAAACGGACGTTGAGGCAATTTGCTAAGGCGCATCTTTTCTCACGGGCCACAAAAAATACTGCACAGCGCATAACAGCCCGCCCTAAAAGTCTGTTGCAAAAGAAATTCTTTACAAAAGGCTAATTATAGTATTTTTCAGCGACGTAGATTGCACTTTTTCAACAGCCTGGAAATATATTCATACGCGGAAGAAACACATATGACGACAACGAACAGGCAACGTACAACAGCCCTTGTGATTGGTGGTGGTATTGCAGGATGCACAGCAGCCATAGGCCTTGCGGATGCAGGGCTTGACGTAACCTTGCTTGTATCCACCGACGATATGGACGGCGGCAACTCTGCCTTGGCCCAAGGCGGTATCATTCATCGGGCAGGGGCTAAGGACAGCGCCTTGCTTGAACAGGATTTATTGGTTGCAGGCAGTTTTCATAATTATGTATCGGCTGTGAAAAGGCTATGCAAAGAAGGCCCCAACGCCATTGAAGAGGTTTTGCTAGAACGTGCTCCCGTGCCCTTTGACCGTGACGCCAATGGGCATCTGGCCTATACACGTGAAGGAGGGCACAGTACCGCGCGTATTGTCCATTGCAAAGACCATACGGGAAAATCCATCATGCAGGCCTTGCTACAAGCTGTGCGTACCACACCAAACATAACCGTGTTGACAAATCGCACTGCTGTTGAGCTTATTACAAGTGCCAAACATCCGCGTAACATGTCGTACCGTTATCGTGTGGACAATCAATGCCTTGGGGCTTATGTCTTTGATAACGGCACGCAGAGCATGCAAACCATGCTGGCGGATTGGACTGTACTTGCCACTGGTGGTGTGGGACAGGTGTATGCCCATACAAGCAACCGTCCCGAAGCCAACGGTTCAGGCCTTGCCATGGCGCAAAGGGCAGGCGCACGCCTTGAAAACATGGCCTATGTGCAATTTCACCCCACGGCACTGTGTCATGGAGGGCCGCGCTGTTTCCTTATTACCGAGGCCTTGCGCGGAGAAGGGGCGCGCCTTGTGGATCACACGGGCAGGGCGTTCATGCAAGATTATGACAGCCGTAAAGACTTGGCACCGCGCGATATTGTGTCAAGGAGCATCTCTACTGAAATGCAAAAACAGCACCTTGATAGTGTGTACCTTGATCTGTCCGACGTGCCGCATAACCTTGCACAACGTTTCCCTACAATTTACAAGTATTGTCAAGAGCTTGGCATTGATATTGAAAAAGAACCCATCCCGGTGGTGCCTGTGGCCCATTACCTATGCGGAGGGATTTTGACCACCATGCAAGGGCGTAGTTCGCTAAAACGCCTGTACGCTGTGGGGGAATGTGCGTGTACAGGCGTACACGGCGCCAATCGTTTGGCCAGCGCGTCGTTATTGGAAGGATTGCTGTGGGGGGCAAGTGCAGCCAAAGATATTGCCGCACGTCATAGCACTAGGAGCAGCCTTGGCAAAAATCTCATGGCTTCCATACCGGATTGGGAAGTAGAAAACGGCACCCTCCTTGACCCAGCAGATGTGGAACAAGGCTGGAAGCAGATCCGCAGCACCATGTGGCAGCATGTGGGGATTGTGCGTTCAAAAAAAGGCCTACAGCAAGCAGTGGCAGATCTTGACGCCCTAGACAGGCGCCTTTACGAGCAGGCGTCTATTTGTGCAGACCGCCAAGGTATTGCCCTTGCCCATGGCTGCCGAGCAGCCCTACTTATTGCTAGTGCGGCCCTTAACACGCCAAAAAGCCTTGGCTGTCATTTTCGCACGGATGGATAGATTTTTGAGGAAACGTTCATTATAGGATTTTTTTGTAGGCTGTGCAAAAGGCCTAGATAGTAAGAAGCGAACAATTTGGGGAGGGGAGTTCCCCATGCTCTCATGACATGGCAAATATTATCCACTGACGTACATGTCTTTTCTGTCTTTTTAGTATTCTGCTTTTTTCTCAAAGAGCCTTCATTCTGCACAGGCAGTTCAAAAAGGGCTGGAGACAATGAAATGGTGAATTTTAAGAGGGGAGGTCTTCCCTTGCTATCTAACTACCCGTATAGCAGTTGGCTCAAAAAGTGTAAGGTGCAAGGAAGAGTATCTTTTTTTAAGGAAACATAGGACTTTTATGGTCCATGCGACGAGAAAAAAGTAATCTGACGACGCAGATTGCACTTTTTCAGCCGACTGACTTTTTCAACTGCCTGTCATTTTTTGACCCACGTCTGCTCCTCCCCTTTAAGAAGGCGGCGAATATTGGCTCGATGCGTAATAACGATAAATACCGTGATCAAAAGGGCCAAAGGCAATAAATTGCGCGGTCCAAACAGGGCCAATAGCACGGGAAAAAGACTGACAATGGTCAAAGAGCCCAAGGATACAAAGCCTGTGCGTTTGATCAAAACAATGGCCACAAGGCAAGAGAGCGCAATTTGCCAAAAGGCTAAAGGTGCCAAAACTCCAATGCCTGTTGCTACAGCTTTACCGCCTGTAAAGCGTAAAAAGCAAGAAAACAAATGCCCCATAATGGCAGCCAAAGCGGTGAGGGAAATCCAGATGCTTTGTTCAGGAGTTGCTAAGGCAAGGTCAAGGGTGCCTGTTGTCGTGTACAATATGCCGCTGACAGGCAATGCTCCCTTTAAAACGTCACAAACAAGGGTTGCTGCACCCCATTTTTTGCCACAAAGGCGCGCCACATTGGTGGATCCCACATTGCCGCTTCCTGCGTTGCGTGGGTCAATACCGCAAAAAGTACGGGCAAACAGCAGCCCAAAAGGTATAGAGCCAAGAAGGTAGGCTGCAATAATCCAAAGAAAATGTTCCATTATATACTACCTTTGGTCCATGCTGGAAGGAAGAACCTCTCTGCTCTCTGTATCCGCACGGCTCATTCTTCGCCAACGGCTTCGCCGCCCGTGGGGTTGGGAGTTTACCAAAGTACCTACCCGTAGGGCCTCGCAAAGTGACAGTTCTTTTTCGGCTACTCGCTAGGGGACAGGCTGTTCAAAAAGTGCCGAATACAATGAAGTGGTGAATTTTAAGAGGGGAGTGGGGTCTTTCCCCCATGACCCGATTAAACTTTGCCACTGAAGCAGTAGGCGGTGCTTTTGGGGCAGCCTGAATGTGTAACGCCACTTAGTCTTTAGCTGTATCCACTTGCTTGGGAGCATGCCCCAAACGCTCTAAAAACGTGTCACGGCATTGATAGCTGCAAAACCGGTACACTGTATCGCCGTTTCGCACACTGATGGCACTTGTGCTGTCAACATAGGTGCCACATTCTGGATCTTTTACCAAATCGCCTGTGGCAATAAGTTCTTCTTTTTCTTGTTGTTTGTCTTGATCCTTCTTTTTACGATCGTTCATAAAAAGGCGGTATAAGGCATAAGCAGCCAAGGCAAATATCAGGCCTTTCCAGATCATGCTGTTTTCTCCAAACTATTGCTGAATAGTAAAATTACGGTTTGTATATGTAAGGCGGCTTGCCAAGTCGGCAAGGGCTGTGCCATCAGGCATGCAAAGGTTTTTGTCAAGCTCAAGCAAAGGTACAAGCACAAAAGCACGCTCGTGCATGCGGGGGTGCGGTAGGGTAAGCTCGTCAGTTGTGATGACCTCGTTGCCCATGAGCAAAAGGTCAAGGTCAATGGCCCGTGGCCCAAAACGTTGGGCTTGCCCCTGTGTTCGTTCCCGTCCCAATTGCTTTTCAATACTGAGCAAAGTGCGCAACAGCTCAAGGGGTTGCCACTTACTTCCACAGGCCAATTTAATGACTTGATTGTAAAACCAAGGCTGATCTGTATAGCCTTGCGGGCTTGTGCTATAGACGGCAGATTGTTGCAATAGCACAATGCCGGGCAGGTTTTGTATGGCTTGTATGGCTGCTATTAAGTGATCCTTGGGCGTACCTCTCGTTGAGTGACGGTTCGCGCCAAGGCCCACATAGGCAAGTTGGGTAGTTGTGGTACTCATGTGTATAACTTAACGTTACAAATGTATGCTGTCAATGAAGGATATGGACATGAAGGATATGGGCATACGTGCTAGAGAAAAAAGAATCCTGTGGGAGGGGATCAACCTAAAAATGCAATGTATGAGAGTGCTTAAGCTTGGTTTTTTATGGTGTTTGATGCAAGGCAGATCACCACTATACCCAGCAAAATCAAAGTCCCTCCTATAATAAGCGGCAGGTCAATGGTTTCACACAAAAAAATCTGTGAGCTTGCAATGCCTACAACTGGCGTCATAAGCGATCCTAGGGACACAACAACAGCCGGCAAGTGCTTGTTGACCATAGTAATTGCCCAATAGCCAAAGGCTGCTCCTAAAAGTGCGGTATAGGCAAAAAGGTAGCCAAGTTCAAAGGTTACGGTAAATTGTGGCGGCCCTTCAAAAAACAAAGCCAGCGCAGACAACGCTATGGCTGCCAGTAAAATTTGCCATGGCACAAGTTGAAAAGGCGTGGCATGCCAAGTATGATATTTAATAAAAACAATGGCTACAGCCCAACAAAGCGAAGCTGTAAGTAAAAGGATATTGCCCAAAAGGTGCTGTGCATCGCTCGTTGCCAAGGACACAGGATTGACCAAAATAAGAAGCCCCACAAGGCCAAGGAAGACGCCACACATTTTTACCTTGCCCACTGGTTCGCGCAAAATAACAACAGCTGCCGGAACAACCCATAGCGGTGTTGTAAAAGCCAAAACCACGGATCTGCCAACGGGAAGATAGCTTAAGCCAATGGACATACAAAGAATGTAAAGCACAAAAAGAAAGAAGCTGACCACAAAAACCGCTGGCAGGTCATGTTTTTTTGGGATGATACACTGGCGCGTTGCCGTTTGCAGCATGAACAAGGCGCACGTTGCAAGGCTTGCTCTAATGGCAGCACTCCAAAGCGGCGGAACAGTAAAGAGGATGGTTTTTGAAACTGTCCAATCCAAACCCCATATGACTGTTACCGCCAAAAAAAGCATATAGATGTATTTTTTGTGCATATATCAGCCTTAGATGCTGTGTCGGTGAAACGTTTGCGTTGTGAAAAGCATCATATGCGTCGAAAAATGCAAGGCTTTGGTGTATCTTGTCTCAGATTGATGACAAACCCCCTTTCGGGTGTTTGTGCCGCCTAAGCCAGCAAAGCACGAAAATCAGACACTTAACGGTGAAGCCAAGCTCCGCCTATTTCTGATTTTCGGATCGTGTTGACTTTGTCAACACTCGTAGGCAGGCTTGCATCCTGCCTGCAACAGCCTTTATTCTGCCAGCCAGCGTGTGTGCAACAGGGCCTCGTCAGGCATGGACATGATTTGCGAGACTTTTTGGTCTTTGTAGTGAAGGTAGGCATCGCGGCCTTTGGTGTCTTCGGCCTTTTCCTGCCATGTGGCGACCATATGGCGAAATTCATCGTCAAAGACTGCGGCGTCAGGCCAAACTTGCAAGGTTTTTCCTCTATAACCTATGGTAAACAGCATTTGTCCGTTCAACGACATGGGTGCTGCTGGGTGGTTGTGTTCCGGCTTTTGCAAGCAACGCCCCTCACGCACAGCATGGGAAATCATTTCCACGCAATCCACAAGCCCATCACCCGGAAAACCAAGAGTCCAGAAAAGTTCGCGCCGCTTAACAGGGCTATCTGGTGAAAGCAGCGAAAAAGCCAAGCGGCACACGCGAATCATAAGCGCAGCAGCAATGACATTGGCCTTGGTGGTGTATTTTAAAAGGTCTTCACGGCGTAAGGTGATGTCTCCATCCTGATCGGTCACGGTAATGTATGCTTCATTCATGATGTTGTATCCTTTTGTTTGTGTTGTTGAAACACTTTTGCACGAAAAGCCAAAAAATAAAAGGCCGATAGTCCGGTTTTGCACACGCGAAAACAAGGCTATCGGCCCAAATCTTGTGGAGATGAAAGCTGTTATTTTTCCAACGCTTCAGGGATGATGAGCGTGTTCACATCAACAGCTTTGCGCATCATGTCGTTTTCAAGCAAAAACGTCATATCGTCCTTCATGCTTTCAAGGTCTTGTTGATTGAAAAGCTGGGTAAAGTGTGACCAATCATACAGCTTTTGGGCTTCAGCTACGCTTAAGCCTTGCACTTTTGCGCCAAGGGCAATGGCCTCAGCTTTATTGTTTTCAATCCATTTCCAGGCGTCATTATGGGCTGCAATGACAGCTTGCAAACGATCAGGATGGTTTTTGATAAAATCATCAGAAGCCATCATGGCAAGTTTTGGCACCACAATGCCTGAGGCTGTGGCAATGGTATTTGCTCCTTCTGCTTCTGATTTGATCACCATATTGGCTGCCAAAAGGGCGGCGTCAACCTTGCCGCCTTGCAAGGCGGCAAAAGCTTGCGGAATACCCATGGGCGTAAATTGTACGTCCTTTATGCTCATGCCTTCTTTGGCTAAAGCTGCCACAAGCAATTGATGCAACACGGTGCCCATGGGGCCTGCTATGGTTTTGCCTTTCAACTCTTTAATAGAGCTGGGTCCGTCTTTGCGGCCCATAATGGCAAAAACGTCTGTGGGGCGTGCCACACCTGCAATGGCTTTAATGGGCAGGCCGGAACCTGCTGCCATGAGCAAGGAGGCTGAATTCATAACCCCAGCTACATCCAAATCGCCGGACGCCATGGCCTGAGCCTGTTTGGAACCGGAGGTGATTTCCGGCCATTCTACGCTAACGCCTAGGGGTTTTAAGGCTTTTTCCAAAAGGCCGTGTTCTTTCATCACGATCATTTGCAGGTTGAACGGGGATTTTACATAGCTGATGGTAAGGGTTTTATCCGCTGCCATGGTATTGTTTGTTATTAGGAAAAAAGTCAGTAAGGCAAATAAGGCAATACGTTTCATGATATATCCTCATGGGTTAAGGTTTTTGTAAACAGGCAAGGATGCGCTCTTTAATGGCCAGCCTTTGACAGTGTGCAGCGTCGTTTTCAGCGTGCTGTTGTTCGGTTTTGGGATGTTCGGCAGCGCAGCATGAGCTTGCAAGACCCGGATTTGAGGCGCAATCAAGCACAAGCTTGCCTTCGCGCATGACATGAATGTGTGTGCCTATAAGCAAGGCCTCATGGATGTCATGGGTAACAAAAAGGCATGTTATTTGTTGCTCCGCAATGAGCGTCACCAGCATCTTTTGCAAAGCTGAACGAGTAATGGCGTCCAGCGCAGCAAAAGGTTCATCCATAAAAAGGTAGCGCGGCCTGCGAAGAAGGGCACGCGCAAGCCCAACACGTTGGGCCATGCCGCCGGAAAGTTCGCGCGGCAGCAATTGTTCGATACTGCCAAGCTCCACAAGGTCTAACACCTTGCGGATATGGCTTTTTTTTTCACGGCGTGGCCCCTGCACGGCAAGGGCAAGGTTTTCTTCCACCGTCAGCCAGGGTAAAAGGCGCGGTTCTTGAAACACCATGGCTGTTTCGTGCGGCTGTATGAGGACAGATCCTGCATCCGCCAAAAGCAAGCTCGTGGCAACGCGCAATAAGGTGGATTTACCACAACCTGATGGGCCAAGCAGGCAGGTTATCCCCCCTTGAGCCAAAGAGAGGGAAACGTCACTGATCACACTATGATCGCCAAACGCTTTGCTTACATTCTTAAGAACGGGAATTATAGGCGCGGATGTTGGCTGTAAGGGACACTGTGTCATGAAGAAATCTCCGGAAAGCGTCGCTTTAACAGACGATTGATGCTTTTCATAAACAATGTGTCCAGAACCCAGCCAATGATCCCAATGACCAAAATCCCCACAAACACTTCGTCGGTGCGCAGCATTTCTTGTGCATTGATGACCATATAACCAAGGCCGCTGGCCGCAGCGATAAGTTCTGCCCCAATGAGCGATCGCCAGCTATAGCCAAAGGCAAGGCGTAACCCCGTCACAATGGAGGGAACAGCTGTAGGCAGTACAATGCGCGACACATAAACCCATGAAGACAGGTTAAGACTGCGTGCAAGCTCGCGCCGCTCGTCAGTAACACGGCAAAACCCGTCACGCGCGTTAAGGAAAATGGGAAAAAACGACGCCATAACAATAATAACATATTGTGTGGCTGATCCAATGCCCAGCCATAAAATAAGAAGAGGCGTGGTTGCCAAAGGCGGAATCATTCGCAAAAGGGCCAAAGGCGCAGCCAAAACATCGTTGAGCAAACGAAACCTGGTGATGAGTCCTGCAAAAAGGACCCCTGCTATGCTTGTACCTGTAAAACCAACAACAATACGCACAAGGGATGCGCTGATATGTTCAGGCAAAACTCCAGCTTGCCACATGGAAATGGCAGACTGCAACACCGTCATGGGGCTTGGCAATAAATAGGGCGATACCAAACCTGACGCGGTAAACAGCTGCCAATAAAGTATGAGCAAACATGGCGTTACAAGAGTCCTCAAAAAAGGCATGCTACAGTATCCTAACAGCAATATCAGCAGGTAAACTCAGTAAGGTTGTGGCAAGGGAATTTTTTGCATCTATCCAAGCTTTGGCGTCTTCTGCACTAAAATCAGCCTTTCCGCTAGCTTTTCCCAAGCGGATAAATTCAGGCGGTGGATAGCCTAGGGCAGGGGCCAATTCAACGCTTTTCCCCTCATAGTCAAAACGGTAATAAAACCGCCCGGCCACGCCTTCCGGCGCGCGTGGATCATCATAGCTTTGATCAAGGGTATAGCGCGAATCTGTAGCCATACGCGTGATGTATTCCACGGTGTCTTTAAGGCCAAGTCCCGGAAAAGATGTGAAAAGGGAAAGCTTTCGCCTGTCAGGATATTCTTCGTTTGGGGCAAGCAAGGCAAAGGCGCGTTGCAACAAACGAAAACCCAAGACCACGCCGCCAGGAGCGTCAAAGCCGTGATAGGCAAAGACGTCTTGCATGGTGTAGCAGACGGGAATCGTTCCTTCACGCAGCCACAAAACAGGATCTTTCCATGTTGTGGGCTCGCCCAATTGTGGGTAAGAAAAAAGAGGTGTATTCATTACTTTGCGTCCTTAAGAACGTTAAATCGTTGTTATAAGCATTTACGTAAATATTTCTTGTATAGGCCTTTTTTTGCCCAGATATTTTTACCCAGATGTTTTAGGCGAACACGCAGACCAACAGGCGTTTTACAATAAGCATGAAAATGAGTATCGCTTTCAATAAAAAAAGGCAAGCCCAATCTCCTGCGCCTTCGCCATGTAGCGTCTTCGTTTCGTGCGCACGGCTGTTTAGCGCTACTCTAGCAAAAAGGGTGATTGCTTGTAAAAAAATGGCTTCTGTTTCCTTGTCTGCAAACATGCTTTTTGCTGTGTTTGCCATATCATGATAAAATAAAATGTCTTTTTGTGAGCTGAAAAACAATGTGAATTTTTTCTTTATGTAAGTCAGGTTGCTTTGCAATGTTTTGAGCCGTGCATGGTTTTGGCTTTACCCAAAAATACAGGGCAGGTATGTGGTAGACTTGCATTGACGCGATGGAACATTTTATCTAGTATGAATGTATTGATTGTGCCGCAAGATTTCTGCGCGCATTTTAGCAAAACAGCTTTACGTCTGTGGACACTCTACATGTTGATTAAACTCATTAGAATAGCAAAAACATATTGAAATTATAACTATTTTTAGTATGAGGTTGTTCCATGTCGAATGAATTGACCCAAGCTAGGCAACAGCTTTTAGCCGTGCGCACCTATTTGCGCCAATCAAAACAGCAACCTGCTGTACAGGCGCTTTATTCTACGTTGATAACGGTGCTTAAAACGCCACTTATGAAGGCTGAACGTGAAGAGTTTGAACGCTTGCTTGAGGATGCCGTCTATAACATCGCGGCTGATAAAGAAATACGCCAACTTTTCCCAACCCAGCTTGTCTATAAGCCGGGCACCGAGAGGCAGCTCTTAGACCAGGTACACATGCTGCTTGAAACCCTTGACGAAGAAATCAAAGACGGCGCGCAGGATTATTTACGCTTACTTGTGCAACGACGCGATAAACTTTTTGCCGATGGTGAAAATTTTTTACTGAACGGTAATGTAGAAAAAGCCTCGCAAACATTCCAACTTTTAGCATCAGAAAATAAAGACGATGCCGATCTTTGGGGCAGGATTGGCGAGGCCTTTTTGAACAGGCAAATGTACGAGGAAGCCATCCCCTACCTTGAAAAGGCCTTACAAATGACCCCGGACATGGCACACCTTTATAATAAAGTTGCCATGGCTTTAAGAAAAGTAGGCCAGTTTGAAACCGCAGAAAAATATTACCTTATGGCGTCAAATTACCTGCCTCGCGATTCGAACCTGTTTTTCAATCTTGGCAGATTGTATGTTGATTGGAAACAGTGGCCCAAGGCCATCCGTGCAGCAGAAGCTTCACTTACCCTTGAACCGGACTTTGAGGCGGGCCAAAAACTGCTCAACTATGCAAAGAAAATGCAGGCCGAAACCGGGGAATAGCTGGTTTTTTGCATAACAATATTGCTGCAACTCTTTTTTAATAAGGCTTGCAACGTGCGATGCAATCAAGGGCATGGGATGTAGGTAGTAAAAACAAGGTGTGTATAAGGTAAAAAGCCAGAGCCTCCATTTACATTGTACATGTTTTGTCGGCTATGAGTCGTCTGTGCCCATATCTTGGCCCATCTTATCCATACATCCATAAAGCCAAATTTCTTTTATAGCCTGCTTTTTTAAATCCATGTGCGGCATAGCATCTACGCCTTTGCAGCCAGGTGCGTTCTGTACATTCTGCCCACGCGCTGCATAGTTCACGTTGTTTTGGCGTCATCCGTTGGCCATAAAGGCGAAGCAAGGCTTTTGCTTGGTTTTGGGATTGGACTATGGTTTCTTGGCGGGGTTTTTTGCCGGCAATAATTTTTTGTATAGTATGCCACCATGACTGTTTGCATGCGCCAAAAACATTCTTATCATGCTGTCTATAACGAACAAGGGCTTGTTCAATTTCACATACTTTGCCCACGGTTGCAGCCACCTGTAAAACCCAAGCGTCATGCATCACCGCCTCAGCAGGTATAGGATAGGCCAGCTTTGCCAGCGCGTGATTGCCCAGCATGGTACAACCTAAAACATGCGGCATCACAAGGATATTGCGAAAGTTTTCGTTCCATTTTTTCGGCAATGATGCGTTAGCAAAAAAGGATTGGTGAAACATTTCCCCATTTTTGTTCATGAGCAACGCATCGGAATACACAAGCAACGGACAATCTTTGCCGTATTGGTTTTCAAGGTCTTGCATGGTTTGTAGCATGATTGGGATTTTGCCTTGTTCCCAAATGTCATCTTGATCGGCAAAGAAAAAATAGGGTTTTGTTGTATGTTGTAGAAGAGAAGAAAAATTGTTTTTCGCGCCCAGATTTTCACCTTTTAACACTGTTGCGTTGATGCCGCGCTTTGCCACAAAGGTTTGCACGATATCGTATGTTTGATCCTCAGAATCATCGTCACGCACAATAAGCTCGGCAGTGTCCGGCCAAGGGCACGACTGTAAAAACTCGTGGACAAAGCGTGCACCATTGTACGTGCCAAGCAAGATAGCATATGGCATGGTGGGGGGTATGCT